>DASVGM010000550.1:0-3672 GCA_036379555.1 Pirellulales bacterium
CCGCGCGGCCGGTGACGTTCCAGGAGATTTTCGCCACGCTCTATCACAACATCGGCATCGACGTCAACACGGTGACCGCGCTCGACACGCACGGCCGGCCCCAATACCTGATCGACAACGGCACCCAACCGCTGGCCGAAGTGGTTTAAATAGCTTTGCGTGATTCCGCGGCGCGGTATCGTGGCGGATGGGCTTCCTAGCCCGTCACCAAACAACTGGACGGGCTAGGAAGCCCATCCTACTTTTCCCAACATCACGCAAGGTTATTTAGAATCCGGTTGTTTTGTTTGCTCAGTTGAGGAGACGCGTCATGGAGCATGCTTTGATGGGAAAAGTATTGGTTGGCGCCAAGATAGAGAATCTGTTTGACCTGCATTCCTTGGAAATGGGCGCGATCGGTGCCGAGCAAATTCGCCGCGTTGAAGTGGTAAACGCGCTTGTCGACACGGGTGCGACGATGCTTTCCATGCCAAAGCGATTGATCGACCAGCTTGGGCTACGGCAGTTTCGCACACGGAAAACGCTGACTTCCGCCGGGCCGGGCGAAGCGCGAGTTTATGGCGCCGTGCGTTTGACCATCCAAGATCGAGATTGCAACGTGGATGTGTCGGAAGTGCCGGACGAATGCCCCGTCCTGATCGGGCAAGTGCCGCTGGAATTGCTCGATTTCGTCGTCGACCCCGCGGGGCAGCGTCTCATCGGCAACCCCGCCCACGGCGGCGAGCACATGATTGAGATGTATTGATGCGCATCGCTGTCCTCGCCTCACCCGAAAGCTGGTATCTGAAAGACCTGCTGCGCGCGGCCGCCGGCGAACACGAGATCGTTCCGGCGGCTTTCTCCGCTTTAACATCGAGCCTGGCGGATGACGGCCTGCGTATCACGTCCGACACTACGCCGCTGCAAACGATGGACGCGGTGATCGTCCGCACGATGCCGCCGGGTTCGCTGGAGCAAGTGGTGTTTCGCATGGACGCCCTGGCTGGTTTGGAAGCGGCGGGCACGGTGGTGATGAATCCGCCCAAAGCCATTGAGGCGGCGGTCGATAAATACCTGACAACCGCCCGACTGGCGGCGGCCGGGCTAACGATTCCACGGACGATCACCTGCCAGACAGCCGACGCGGGCATGGCGGCCTTCGCCGAGCTAGGCGGCGACGTGGTGCTCAAGCCGTTGTTCGGCGCCGAGGGGCGCGGCATCGCGCGGCTGAACGACGAGGCCCTCGCCTTACGGGCATTTTCGCTGCTCGAACAACTCGGCGCCGTGTTGTATTTGCAGGAGTTTATTGAACACGAAGGGGCCGACCTGCGGCTCTTGGTGATCGGCCAGCGCGTGTTGGGCATGCGGCGGCGCAACCCGCTCGATTGGCGGACGAACGTCAGCCGCGGCGCCACGGCCGAACCGCTCGAAGTGACGCCGGAGTTGGCAGCCCTGGCCCAGCGCGCGGCGGCGGCGGTCGGCGCGCCCATCGCGGGCGTCGATCTGTTGCCGGGCCGCGACGGCCGGTTGTACGCGATCGAAGTCAACGCGGTTCCCGGCTGGCGAGCGTTGGCCCGCGTGCAAGGCATCGACGTGGCCCGGCTGGTCATTGAGTTTGTCGCCGCCGCCTACGGAGGATATCCCGGACGCGGCGTGTAGCGTTTTGCGGCCAATGTGTAAAATTGGCAGACGGCCGGCCGTTGGCTTCATTTGTCGGGCGACTGGCGGACGCGAGCGTAACTCGTTATGCTGCCAGATACTTAAAGAGTCATTCTTGAAACGTAATGGAAGCGGAGTGGCTTTTGGCCCTAAAGTTGCTGAAGAGGGCATGCCAGTAAAGTTCGATAACAGCACGGCGATGTACGCAATAGCGTGTAGATCGGATTTCGGCCGGTCGCCCGTTGGCAGCGTTGCCGCTTACGAAAGGAAGCAAACCATGCCGACTCATATTTCTCGTTGCACCGTGGTGGAAGTCCCTGAATCGAGTCCGGGGACGCCAGACACCGCCTACGGCCCCAAGGACGTATTGCCCTGGGCGGATCCCTACATTACCGCGTTGCTGACCAACCGGCGTTTACAGGCCGCGCTCGACGATTCGCTGCGTTTCATTGAAAGCGAACAAGAAGGCGACTGGCGCCCCGATGCCACACTGCATGACCGATGATTCTCTTCCGGCGGTCGTACTCCCCATGCGCTGTCGGGGTACGAGATCGAAAGCAAAGCATGGCCAAGCCAGTCGCGTGGCAAACTTGAGGAAGACGACGATACCCGCGGCAAATGAAAACCCACTACTTCAGGTGGAATAGCAATGAAATTCTCTGTGTTTTTCGGTTAAATGCATAGGATTCTTTGTGTCTTGAATCAGGGTGATTGCGAGGTAATAGGAAATTTGGCATGCTTGGGCAACGACGACCCGCCAGCCGACCGCCGCGCAGCGGTTTCGTTCAATTTGCACCGTCCGAAAAAATGCGGATTTTTTGATTGCTATCAACCATTGTGGTTGTATTTGTCTCGGCGCCGCGGCAGTTCACCAACGACGGATCCAGGGCGGTTCCCGCGACAGCCGCTCTCAGAGGTCGAGCGCGGCGTTATAGACCGACACGATCACCGTCAACCGCATGTGCGCACCAACTCCGCCAGTTCGCTCAGCATCATCGCGGTGGCGCCCCAGATGCGATGACGGCCCCAAAGAAAATGCGGCACGCTCAGTTCAATGCCGCGCACGCGACGCGTGTGCCGCCCACGATGCGCCGGATCGAGAAACAGCGCCAGCGGCACTTCGAGCAGTTCATGCACTTCGTCGGCGCTGGGTTGAAAATCCGGGCGCGCGTTGACGGCGGCGACACAGGGGGTTACTGAATACTCGCTCACAAAAACATAGAGCGGCGAGAGTTCTCCTAACAGAGTGACTTGCGGCGCCGGCACGCCCAATTCTTCTTGCAACTCGCGCAGAGCGGCCTGCGACGGACTTTCGCCGGCGTTCAAGGCCCCGCCGGGCAAACTGATTTGCCCGGCGTGAGAGGGCAAGGTGCCCGGTCGCACCGTCAGCGGCAAATGCCACTCGCCGGCGCGCGGATAAAGCAAAGCCACGACTGCGGCCTGGCGCGCGCGGCGCGTCGGCGGGCCAAAATGCCGTCCATAACACAGCGCCGGCTCCAGTTCTCGCTGCGCCTGGCGGCCGGGTAACGGGCCGGCGCCGAACCGAGCGGCCAAGGTCGCCGGCAGGTTTTCGTCAAATGGCGCCTGGTTCATCAGCCCGGCGGCCAGGCCAATGCGCGGCCGCCCAGCAGGTGAAAATGAAGGTGGTCGACCGACTGGCCGGCATCGGGACCGCAATTGGCCACCACCCGATAGCCCTGTTCCAATCCCAACTTGCCGGCCAGGTCACGGATGACCAGCAGCAGGTGGCCCATCAATTCGGCGTCGCCGGGCGACAGATCGGCGATCGAGACCACAGGCCGCTTGGGAATGACCAGCACATGCGTCGGCGCTTGCGGCGAAATATCGCGGAAGGCGAGGCAGCGGTCGTCTTCGTAGACGATGTCGGCCGGAACTTCGCGGTCGATGATGCGTTGAAAAATAGTTTTGCTCATGGGCCAACCTCCAGTTGCGCCAGCGGAATCGCTTCGTCGACAAGCATAATGGGAATGCCGTCAAAAACTGGGTAAACCACCTGGCGGTCTTCCCGCACCA
>DASVGM010000551.1:0-7376 GCA_036379555.1 Pirellulales bacterium
GAGTCGGAAATGCGATGACCCCCGCGAAGAAGAAATACTGGCGGCGGGCGGCGGTTTAGCCTGTCCATCGTGCCCGCCACGGGCAGAGGGCCTAATGTCACGAGATTAAGCGGCAACCCGACATGAAGCGACGGCTGCGTAAAAGATGCCCTCGGCTTGCCCGCGGGTATTTTCACGTTGGCTGTCTACAAAGGCGGCTTTCTCCACGCTCCCGATTTTGCCCCGCTTGGCCGCCGAAGGCGGCCAAGCGGGGCAAAATCGGCGAAAGCGTGCGTGGGCAACGTCCGATGTAGACAGCGAGCGCGAATCTCCCCCCGGCAAGCGGGCGGCATCAAAGCTTAATCTCGTGACATTAGGCACAAGGCCCGCGGAGTGGCGGATTTGTGGAGTTGCCGCCAAGCCTGCACCGTTGGTGGCGCCGCGCACCGCTCGCCCCGTCCGGGCCTTGTGCCCGGCGAGCGGTGATTGACCGGCTAAAGGCGATCGGCCCGCTCGTCTTCGCCCCGACCGAGCTTGTCTCGGTCGAGCGAATGATTCGGCGAGCCGGCACTGTTGACAAGATGATCGGCCTCGTTGACAAAAACAAAAAACGCGCCATTTTTTTCGCGGCGTTAACTCTTTGCCTGCTTGCACTTGCACGCCGCTGCCGCGCGGATGCCGCCGCACCCCGCAACCATAAACATGGGGGGGGGAAGGCTGTCAGCCGCATCGTGCGGGCGTGGCGAACGCTCCGTATGAATTCCGAATTGTCAAAGATCGAACAGCAGACTTTGCCATCTGCCGCTGCCGCCCGCATTCTGTTTTTCTACCACGCGGTTGGCTTGGCGGGTTTTTGCGTGCGCCACGCCTGACACGGCCACTGGGGTGGGCGGCTTGACCTTGTCTTGAGGTGCGTGCGCTCGATGGCCGCCTCGCATTGTCGCGGGGCCAAATACAATTAACCATATTGGGTGGTATAAATCAAAAAACCCCGCGTTTTTACGGTGTGTGCAGATCTGCACACACCGTCTTCAGGTTGTCCCCGCGTTCTGTTTTTCTACCGCGTGGTTGGCTTGGCGGGTTCATTTGCGCGTCACCTCCGGGCTGGGGATTGCATTGGGTGTTTGTCGGGGTGTGGAACGGGCGTGCGAGCTGGCCGAAACAAAGGAGGTGTTACGCGCCCCGAACCAGTGATGCCAGTTTTGTTCCGCCCCGATCGGCGCTCCACCGGCGTGAAGGCGCCCGACCGCCGCGACCCTGGTATCTTCACGCCCTCCAGCGATCGCCGACCGATTTTCTCTTGATCCGCGCAACTCCCAAGCCACCAACGATTGGCATTCTGTCGCTGGCGGCGGTAGATTATGTGTGTCTTGTTGCCAGCCGTTACCATGAATATCTCTCGATGATTTTCTGATCATGGTCGTCGCGCTTCCAGAACCAAGCATGAAGCCAAGGAGGGGCGGACAGCGCTTGAGAGTGCTGTCCGCCTTGCATGTATTCCGGCGAGACGGCGCGGTATTCATCCCATTGAAGGGTCTCGGAGTTGTGATCGATGGTGATGCCCCGTCTCGCCTGCCGCAGGGCCGTCATCGCCTCGGCATCAAACCCGGCAGGCGCTTCCGATTCTTCGAGACCGTCGCCGATGTGCAGGAACCTGAGGCGTTTCAGGCCGCGGAGTGCGAGAATGTCGGCGGCCCGCAGCGGAGCGACGATCGTGAGTTCTTCGAGCGCGCCGAGCGCCCGCAGGGCCGCCAAATCGGCGACGATGATGGGCGCCTCGATGCGGAGCGCCTTCAAATTCGGCTGAGCGGCAATTCGATGGAGATCGTCGCGGACAAGATAAGGCCCGTTGAACGTAAGCGTTTCTAACCGCGGGAAGATCGGCAGCGTCGAAAGCCAGGGCGGGCTGGTGTAAGTATCATAGTTATTGTCGTCATCCGGGCTATCGAACTGAAGGTGCAGTCGGCGCAAGCGGCGAAGGTCGGCCAACTCCGAGAGGGCGTCACCGCCCAGGTTCCGCAAGGATAGTTCATCGAGGCGGCTCATGCCGCCAATCGCCGCCAGGCACGCGCGGTCAGTCGGCTGCCTGGAATCCGGTGCCCACTGCGTCACGCTGAGAATTCGCAGTTGCCGCATCGCGGATAGTGGTTCGATCATGGCCGGCGGCATTTGATCGACATGCAGGTAGAGCAGCCGCAAGGTTGGCACCTCTTGGAGGCGAGGCAAGATAAGTTCGCCGCACGCGCGTCCTTTGACGATCGCGCCGGCGAGCTGCTGGAAGTATCGTTCAAGCCCGAAGAAACCGAGCCATCGCGGCCCCCAGCGCTCGATCCACACGCTGCCGCCTTCAAAGACCTGTTGTGCCTGTAGCAGAACCCAGATCTCCCCTTGCTGGCGGGCGCGGCGGCTCGCGACCGAAAACCAGCCGCAACAGGCCGCCACCAACGCCGTGACCACGAGCATGGTCCGCAGGCTCCAGCGCAACCGCGGCCGATAGCGCCGCAACAGCCACTCGCAGACGCCACCCGTGGCGACGAGAATCAGCAGCCATATCGCCACATCCATCGCCAGCCGCAGCCGATGGACTTGGTGTACGGCGGAGATCGCCACTATCATTCGCCACCAAACCATGGGCCAGCCGTAATTATAGTATCCCCAACGCGGATCGCCCGCGTAGCTGAGATTCGACAGTAC
Organism: Pirellulales bacterium; assembly: GCA_036379555.1. Lineage (GTDB taxonomy): Bacteria > Planctomycetota > Planctomycetia > Pirellulales > JAICIG01 > DASSFG01. The sequence goes on from DASVGM010000551.1 coordinate 2,674, forward strand.
CAGCAGCGTCGCTGTGAGCAAGAGTACCAGCAGCGTCAAGAACCGCGGCCGATATCGCGAGAATGCTTGCAGTTTCCGGCCCATCGTCTCTTCTTGGCAGTTCCGCCACTTTGTGGAAGCAATGCAACTGATTGTACCGCGCCGGGTTGCGCTGTCCATCGTTCCCATTCTGGCCACGGTGTACCAGACGATGGTACTCGCCGACGTCACGGGCGACGTGATCCGCAATAACTCTCGGGCTTGACGCGGCCAGAGCAAAAGGTGCCAATGGCTCATGGCTCGGCGGCATGCACCAAGCAAGAAGCGGCGTGGCGAAATGCTGTCGGGCCACGAATAGAACACGCTCGAACGCGGCGTAATCCTTTTGCGAATGGAACAACCGGGCGCGGCCGATGGCTCCTCCTCGTCGACATCGGCCTCGTCAATGGCGGCCGATCAAGGCGTGTCCAAGATTTCCTGCCATGACGTGGCCTTTACGGCCTTGCGCACCATACGCTTCAGCCGGTCGAGATCCTTAACCGCCTCCAGCTTCGCGACCACCGACTCGTCGGCGGCGCCAAGCTTTTCCTCCCCAACCAAAAGAACATCGCCGCGTCGCGTACGTTCTTCTCCCCGCTCCAAAATCATCAGATACGTATCGGATTCTTCCAGCATGTGAACTCCTCGAAAAATGTTAAGTGCCGCGTGACGATCAACCCGCAATCCGGTCAGCAATAAGGCCGAAGTGAGCAGCTTCGTCGCCCGTGCCGGCTCCGCCTCGCTCGTCAAACGCTCGACAAGCCGCTGGGCGACCGCCGCCAACCCCTCTTCCGTCGTTACGCCTTGTGGCAATTGCCCGAGCATGGCCAGCGGCGCTATTCCCAGTTCGGCGGCCATTAGTTGTTCCGCCGGCCGCTGCCAGAGGCGGACAAGCTGGTAGCCAAAGTCCATCTTACCACGTCCCGGCCGCGGGCTATAGCGCACGGAACCATCTGAATTCGGATGTTCCGCCTGCGGACGCAGCAGAATCAGAATTGTATGCACCGGCACATGGTGCTGTGAGAACAAAAGAGCGTTGTACAGCACAAGATCGGCGTGCTTCCAGGCGGCGGCGCTCGACTGGAACTCGACATGAACGATCTCTTCCAACGGCTCGCCAATTCCCAGCACCAAATCGGCCGACTTCGAGATGGCCGAAACATCAACATTGAGCGATCTCACCGGCGCGCTCGCTGGTTCGTCGAACTCCGCCAACACGCCAAGCGGACATTCGCGCGCCAAGTCTTTGAGCGTGGCGTCAAACGTCATTGCCATCAGGTTTCTCCTCAAGAAGTGCGATTTGGAGCCGCCCGTCGACCGCCAAACACATGCCGATATTATGTCAACCGGAAACGGTTTGCAGAAGCGTTCAAACCACGCTTCGGGCCAGTCGGAAAACGCAGCAGGCCGTTAAACGAGAGGGGATTCAACGGGGTCGGGCGTCGCTGTTGGACTGCGTCGGGGGCTGGACTTGAGGACGCCCGCGCGGTCTCAATGTCGATTGCAGGCCAAGCTCCTCTGACGTGCGCCGCTGCCATTCGACATCGCCAAACGGTGCGCCGCGGACCACCGAACGCCTCAGTGGGCGTAGGGTGGGCATTGCCCACCATCGCCGTTCACGACGGCGATGCTCGGGCGGCACGGTGGTTGGGGCGGGCCGCCAATGGCAAATCGTTTGGCGTTCATGGTGGGCAATGCCCACCCTACGGGTGCGATCGACCGTTTGCCGTCCGTACGGTGGTCGGGGCGTGTGTCGCTAATGAACAAATCGGTTCGATTGTTGTGGTGGGCGTAGGGTGGGCATTGCCCACCATCGCCGTTCACGACGGCGATGCACGGCCGGCACGGTGGTTGGGGCGGGCCGCCAATGGCAAATCGTTTGCGTTCATGGTGGGCAATGCCCACCCTACGGGTGTGATCGACCGTTGGGTATTCAACGGGGTCGGGCGGCGCTGTTTGGCTGCGCCTGGGGCCGGACTCGAGGACGCCCGTGGGGTCTCAATGTCGATTGAAGGCCAAGCTCCTCGGACGTGCGCCGCCGCCATTCGACAAGCGCCAAACGGCGCGACGCGGATCGCCGAACGTCGCAGCCGCGCAGGATCCGCTTCCGTCTCTGACCGGATTACCAACGACGCCCGGTTGCGGGACACGGCAACCGGCCCCGCATCGGGGCCGTCACCAAGTTCGACACGCAACCGGCTCGGCAAACTCGACGAGCGCCACTACTCGGCGCGTGAAACGATCCGATAACTCTCCCGCTTGCCCCGGCCAGAGCACAAGGCGCCAATGGTTCGGCGGCACGGACCAAGCAAGAATCGCCACACTTGCACCGTTCGCCCCGTTCGGGCCTTGTGCCCGGCGCGCCGACGCGACATGCTTCCGCATTCACTCCGACTTTGCGGCGTGTTCGGCGAAGTAGGCCATTTGCTCGTGGGCAGCCGCCAGCAGTTCTTCGTCTTCGACGTCCCCCAGCCCCTCGGCCGACAGGCCGCGCGCAATCGTTGACAGGTTGGCGATGAGTTGCCCGAATCGCAGGTCGGGCATGGCGGCGCTCAACTCGGCCTGCGAACACGGCTTGAACCTTTCTTTTCGATGAATCGACGCAAGCTGAAGTGAAAACATCGGGGCGTGCGGACCATCCTACTTTGGCTGACGGCAGGAGAGCAAGGCGGCGACGTTTCTCGCCGCGAGTTCACGGGTTTGGGCGAGCTGTTTTCAAAACTTGACGCCGACCGCGACGGCTTGATCTCGCGCGATGAAGCGCGGCAGGCGGGTGATTATGCCGCGCCAGCCGCCGAGGCCTATGTTATAATGAAGTCGATGTCACGCATCCAAACATCGAGCCAAAGCTTTTGCATGCTACAACCCAAGGAATGTCGCCGTGGTTTTTCACTGACGCTAATCATCGCCGCCGCGTTGAGCGGCACGGCATGCGCGGAGACGCCGGCGGAGAGCGTGCCCGCGGCCAAATATGATCCAAGCGACGCTTATGCCGACGAAACGATTGAAGGCTGGCCCGTCCGGCTCAATAAGTCGTTCTCCACGCGCCAGCCGCAATTGTGCGCCGAGACACTTGGCCTGCTCCGGCAGCAACTTTATTTGATCGTGCGCAATGTTCCCGCGCCGGCGGTCGAAAAGCTGCGGCAAATCAAAATCTGGATTGAGGAGGCCGAGCCGCACCATCCCTGCATGTGTTACCATCCGGACCCGGACTGGTTGCGCAGCCACGACATGAATCCCGACAAAGCTCGTTCGGTGGAACTGGCCAACGCGCGAAACTTTTTGACCTGGTGCCACGCCCAGCCTTGGATGGTCTTTCATGAGTTGGCGCACGGTTATCATCATCAATTTCTCATTGGCGGTTTTGAAAACGACGAGGTGCGCGCGGCCTTTGAACGCGTCAAATCGGCCAAGAGTTATGACTCAGTGCTACGCATTCAAGGGCGGCGCGAACGACATTACGCGCTGACGAACCCGCAAGAGTTTTTCGCCGAGTCGAGCGAAGCCTTTTTCGGCACGAATGATTTTTATCCCTTTGTGCGCTCCGAACTGCGCGAGGCCGACAAAGAAGGCTTTGAGCTTTTGGAGCGGCTGTGGTTGGTCGTCTCGCCGCCGCGGTCGTAAGCCATGATGTCGCACGTTCCGGTCATGCTGGATGAAGTGATCGAATGGCTCGCGCCGCGGCCCGGCATGACGCTGGTTGACGGCACGCTCGGCGCTGGCGGCCATACACGGGCACTGGCCGAGCGCGTGGCTGACGAAGGCTGGGTGCTGGCCTTTGACCGCGACCCTGCGGCCTTGGCGGCCGCCGAGCAAAACTTGCGCGGCCTGCCCATCAAGCTGGCGCATGCCGACTATGCGGAGCTGCCGCGGTTGCTGGCCGAGGTGGGTTGGCCGGGCGTCGATGGCGTGCTGCTCGATCTTGGTTTGTCGAGCGATCAATTGGACGACGTCGAGCGCGGCTTTAGTTTCGATGCCGCCGGATCGCTTGACCTGCGATTCGATACCACCTCGGGCGAGCCGGCGTGGAAGCTGATCGAGCGCTTGAGCGAGCGCGAACTGGCCGACGTTATTTACCGTTTTGGCGAGGAGCGGTGCAGCCGCCGCATCGCACGGCGAATTACCGAGCGCCGAGCGAGCGCCCCTGTGCGCACGGCCGCCGAGTTGGCGCGCCTGGTTCGCTCGTGCCTGCCCCGGTCGCCGCGACACTCAATTGACCCGGCCACACGAACTTTTCAGGCGCTGAGGATTGCCGTGAACGCCGAGCTTGCTTCGCTGGAACGTGTGTTAAAGGTTTTGCCAGACTGTTTGAATCCTGGCGGTCGCGCGGCGATCATCAGTTTTCATTCACTGGAAGACCGGTTGGTGAAGTCGGCATTTCGCGACGATCCGCGGTTGGAGGCGTTGGTGCGCAAGCCGCTCCGGCCGAGTGACGCCGAGGCGGTGCGCAATCCCCGCGCCCGCAGCGCGAAGCTACGCGTCGCGGCGCGAGTTTCGCCCGAATTGCGCACCGGCCGGTAACGCCTTGTCCATATTCAAACTTGGGGTTTCACGCGGCTGGAGGATGGGCCTGGCCTGCGCAAAACGCCCGACTTTGATATGATAACGAACTGCGATTCCATATCGGATTTGTTCCGCACCGCCACCGCCGGGCTTGCCCCGGTGGAGCAGTGATTGACCGCTAG
>DASVGM010000552.1:0-10971 GCA_036379555.1 Pirellulales bacterium
GAGGTTCACGTTGGCCGTCTACACGGGGCCTTTGTCACCAATCCCTTCTCCGATTTTCCGCCGCTTGGCCGCCTTCGGCGGCCAAGCGGCGGAAAATCGGGGGTTTCTGGACGGCCGCCGGTGTAGACCGCCAACGTGAAAACTCCCTCAGGCAAGCCGAGGGCCTCTTCAACAAATACGCTGTCGGTTATCCAAACCTCCTGATGGGCGAAAGCGTGCGAGCGGCGAGTTGCGCTTCTTGGGAAAAATACGGGGTTTTTTGGGTGACGAGTTGCGCACCTTCGGAAAAACACGGGGTTTTGAGAGTGCGGCATAAACCCAGCTTGACCCCGCTTGCGTAAAGGACATAGCATAGGCCACTTTTCGCTGCCATCATCCAAACGGGTTGTTCTGTTGGGCGTCAAACGCTTACCGGCTGGCGCTGCGCTGTGGGCCATTTTGGCCCTGGCGTTCACGCTGCGCCTGGCGGCCGCCGTTTGGTGGCAATCGCGATTGGCGCCCGGTCAGCGATTCGAGTTCGGCGATAGCGATACCTATTGGGTGCTGGCCACGCACATCGCCCAGGGCGAAGCCTATCAATATGGTTCGCCCGACGCGCGGGTGTTTCGCATGCCGGGCTACCCCGCTCTGCTGGCGGTGATGTTCCGTTTGTTTGGCGCTGACATGCCGGTGCTCTACGCGAGATTTTTGAGCGCGGCGCTCGGCACGGCGGCGGTGGCGGCGGTCTTCGCGGTGGCGCGGCTGCTTTTCGAGCGGCGCACGGCCTTGGTGGCGGCGTTCTTGGCCGCGTGCTATCCGGGAGCGATCGCCATGAGCATGGTGGTGCTGAGCGAAGCGCCGTTTTGCCCGCTTTATTTATTGCAGCTTGCCGCCTGGTTGAAAAGCTGGCAAGCGGCGGCGGCCTGCGGCCGGCTTGGTGAGAAGTCGGGCGATGGCCAGGCGATGATCTGGGCGATTCTCTGGGCGGCGGTTTCAGGCGTGCTGGCGGGACTGGCGACACTGATGCGGCCCGATTGGCTGTTGTTCGTGCCCTTTGCCGCCGTGCTGGGATTGATTGTCACTCCAACTGGCGACGGGCCAGGCGGCCCATCCCACGGCGGCGCCGACAGCCTCATTCCGGCACGAGTGCGGTGTCAGCTCGCGCTGGTGATGTTGTCGTGCCTAACGGCCGTCATGGCGCCGTGGTGGTGGAGAAACTATCGCCAGATTGGTGAATTCGTGCCGACGACGCTGCAAGTGGGCGCCAGTTTGTACGATGGCCTCAATCCGCGGGCGACGGGCGAGAGTGACATGTGGTTCGTGCCTCGGTTTGTCGCGGAAGAGCGCCGCCAAGGTCCGGACGAGCGCGCCTTTGAAGCGCGGCTCAACGCCCGCATGTTCGACGCGGCGGTCGATTGGGCGCTGAAAAACCCGCGGCGCGTGATCGAACTGGCGCTCATCAAACTCGTTCGCATGTGGAACATCTGGCCCAACAATCCACAACACCGCGGCGGGCTGCTGAGGTGGGTGACGGCCGCCACGTATCCGCCCCTGATCGTGCTGGCGGCCGTCGGCGTGTGGCGCGAGCGACACCAACTCTGGCCGGCGGCGCTGGTGTGGCTGCCGGCCGTGTATCTGACGCTCTTGCACGTGGTGTTTGTCAGCTCGATACGCTATCGCGAGCCGGCCATGCTCGGCTTGCTCATCTTCGCGGCGGCGGCCTTGACGCGAGGAGGTCGGCCATCGCCCATCCGGTAGCGAGAAACTGCTGGCGAGCGTTCAAGTGGCTGGCGTTGTCGGTGGCGGTGACGGCGGCGGTGGGCGTGCCGTTGTTTTACATGCACTTCGATAACGAAGTGCGTCGCCGCGTCGAAGAGCGCCTGGCGGAAAACTATCCGCGTCTGAACGTCAGCGTGCGCGCCGCGCGGTTTGTCGTGGGCAAGGGCATCGAGGTGCGCGGCGTCTCGATTACCGAACCTGGCGTGAGCGGCGCCACCGCCGAGTTGTTGTACGTCGAAGAGCTTGTGTTAGAAGGCGATACACAATGGCAGGAGTTGTTGCGCGGCGAGCCGCGAATTCGCCGCATCGTGTTTCGACGGCCGACGCTGCGCATCGCGCATCGGCCCGACGGTTCGTGGAGCGCGGCCCGGCTGCTTCCCTTGCCGCGGTTGAGCAAGCAGCCGCCGCGCGGGGTCATTGAAAACGGCGTGATTGAGGTTCTCGACCCGCTCAAACAGCAGGGCGGCGCGCTGATCGCACGCGACATCCAGTTGAGCTACGAGCCGGCCGCTACCCAGAGCCAATCGGAGAGCGCGGGGGTGGGGCGGCCTGCCAGGCCGCCTGGAACTCAAGACGGCTCGGCGAGCCGCCCCACGGCCATGGGGGTGGGGCGGGCCGCCGGGCCGTCCGGCGCCAAAGACGGCGCGCCACACCGCCCCACGGCGGAACCGCCGGCGGCCGGTGCTTCCATCCGCCTTTACGGGCATTTCGTGGCCGACCATCTGCAACGCGTCGATATCGACGCGGTTTTCGACCCCTCAGGCAAACAGTGGACACTAGCGGGCGGCGTGGACGGACTCGATTTTTCGCCGGAGTTCGTGCGCGCCTTGCCGGCGGCGGCTTCGCGGCGATTGTCGGAGTTGGGGGCGCTGCGCTGCGCCGTGGGGGCGCGTTTCCGCTTGTCGCGTCAAGCGGCCCTGCCCGGCGGATTTGAGTTCGACGTCGCCGGCCGCGTCAGCCGCGGCCGCATCGACGACCCGCGCTTGCCTTATCCCTTGACCGATCTGCGCGCGGCCTTTCATCTCAACAACAAAGAAATCTCCGTGACCGACATAACCGCGCGCAACGGGCAAACCGCGCTGGCCCTCGACGTGCATCGCTATGGCTACGAAAAGCAAAGCCCCTACACGTTGGAGGCGCGCAGCCGGCGCATGGTGTTTGACCAGCAATTGCGTTCGATCTTGCCGCTCCATTGGCAGATCGAATGGCAAAAATTCCTGCCGGCCGGCGAGTTCGACGCCGATCTCAAGCTCCATTACGACGGCCAAAACTGGCACCCGGAATTGACCATCGCCTGCCGCAATGTTTCGTTCTCCTACCACAAGTTTCCTTACCGCCTGGAACGCGGCCAAGGGCACATCGGGCTGGTCGGCAACCTGCTCAAGATGGACCTGAAAGCCTTCGCCGAGGGCGAGGAAGTGCGCATCTTTGGCGAATTTCGCGATCCCGGCCCCAAGGCCGTGGGTAGGGTGAATCTTCACGGTGATAACATCCGCCTGGATGAAAAGCTGTTTCTGGCGCTCAATGAGCGCGGCCGCCGTATTGTTCGTTCTCTGAACCCGCGCGGCACGTTTAATTTCAACTACGATTTTTGGCATGGCTCGGAGTCGCCGCCGCGGCCGCATAAAAAGCTCGACCTGTCGCTCAACCGCTGCTCACTGCGTTACGACGTCTTCCCGTACCCGCTGGACAACATTCGCGGCACCATCGCCATGCTGGATGACGTTTGGGAATACAAACACCTGGAAGGCACCAACGATACCGGCACCATCCAATGCACCGGGCGGCTGGTTCCCTACCCGGCGGGCAACGACCTGACGCTCAATTTTACCGGCAAGGCCATCGCCCTGGAGGAAGAACTGCGCGACGCCCTGGCGATGCAAAGCGCCGGCGCCGCCCAGTTCTGGCGCGACCTGCATCCGAGCGGCTTGATCGATCTTACGGCCACCCTGCGCTACGAGCCGGGCCAGCGCAAGCCCAAACTGTGGGTCACCCTCGCGCCGCTTGCCGACCGCGACGGAGTCACGTCGGTTTCCATCGAACCAAGCTACTTTCCTTATCGATTGGAAAAGCTGCGGGGCGTGTTCAAATACCACCAGGGCAGCGTCACTCTGGAAAAGGTGCGGGCCGAGCACCGCGGCACGCGACTGGCCGCCGAGGGCAAATGTTTGCTCGATGGCGAAGGCGGCTGGCAATTGATCTTTGACCAATTGCAAGTCGATCGCCTCAAGGCCGATCGCGATCTGATGCAAGCGCTCAGCGGCGGTCTGAAGAAAGCGATTGCCGATCTTCAGCCGCGGGGTTCAATGAACCTCGGCGGCACGCTGGAGTTGTCGAGCAGCGGGCAGACCGGAGCGAACATGTCGGCGCAATGGAACGTGGATATCGAAGCGCATCAAATCGCGCTCGATTGCGGCGTCGCGTTGGAGAATGTTTTTGGGTCGGTGCGGGTTTGGGGTTCGTTCGACGGCCAAAAGTTTCTTTGCAACGGCGACCTGAGCGTCGACTCGATGACGTACAAGGGCTTTCAATTCACGCAATGCTTTGGCCCCTTTTGGCTCGACAACAACGTCGTGCTTTTGGGCCGCGCGGCCGACCGGCAAACTGGCGCCGCGCGCGGCAGGGCCATTACCGCCAGACTGTATGGCGGCACCGTGGTGCTCAACGGCCGCGTCAACCTTGGCCCGACGCCAAAGTATGCTTTGTATGCCACGCTGACCGCCGCCGACCTGGCTCGCGCGGCCAAAGAGGCGATCGCCGGCAAGCACGATTTGAGCGGCCTGGTTTCGGCGGAAGTGGATTTGCACGGCGCCGGCCGCGGCATTCATCACTTGGGCGGTCGCGGCACGGTGCGACTGCGCGACGCCGATCTGTTTGAGTTGCCGGTGATGGTGGCACTGCTCAAGCCGCTCAGCGGCCGCCTGCCCGACACCACGGCCTTCACCACGGCCGATGTTGATTTCCGCATTGAAGGCGAGCACATCTATCTGAACAAAGTACATTGCAACGGCGACGCGGTAAGCCTGCGCGGCAGCGGCGAGATGGGCCTCGATCGCTCGATTCAACTTTCGTTTTACGCGGTGGTGGGCCGCGGCGACGCGTCGTTTCCGCTGCTCGACAAGGTGCTGAGCGCGGCGAGCCAGCAGATCATGCAGATCGACGTGAACGGCACGCTCGACAACCCGATCACGCGCAACCGGGTGTTTCCGAACGTCGACGACGCGCGGCGTCTATTTCAAGCCGAGCCTGCTCCGCAGCCCGTCCGCGCTCCGCGTGATGGCCGCCTGATCGGCCGCAATCCAGATTCGCCAAGGTCCGGCTACGGCTCCGCCGGGCCGAGGTGAGAGAAAGGCACATCCTCCACGACGCCGCGCCCCCATAATCACGCAAGGTTATTTAGACTATTTATGATAGCCCAGCGACATGACGACGCTCAGCATTTCTTCGTAGGTGATGAAGCGCCGGCGATGCGTGAGTTTGTAGGAGTCGATCGCCAGCGCCAGTTCTTGCGCGGCGGGCGAAAGATCGTCGTAGCTGTCGGCGAATTGTCGTCGTTCGCGGCCCGGCGCGCCGAGCGGTTGATCGCGGTTGCGACGCTCGACGAATTGCTGTTCGGGAGGAAGTTCAAGAAGTTGTGGCATTTCCGCTCCCCTGGGAAGGCAAGTGTGTGCGCACCAAATGCCAACGAGCGTTGGCAGGTGCTCACTGGTAACTATAGCTCACTCCACGGAAGGCAGCGGTGGCAGCGACGTGAATCTCAGGCAGGCCGCGGCAGGCCGAAGACCGGCCGCAAGGTCTATGCCCGATTTGCGGGTCTTGCGCCGTCATGACATCGGCAACTGGCACTGGACGCCAAACGAACCTCCGTGCATCCTATACACTGCGCGCGGGCAGGAATGAGACAATCGGCGCCACCGGAGGATGGGCCTCCTGGCCCGTCACCCTGGCTGGTGACGGGCCAGGAGGCCCATCCTCCCCGAGCGCGTGAAAACGTCTCATTCCTGCCCGTGTGCGGTATAGCAGCGGCATCCTTGACCGAACCGCCAAACTAACACAAAATAAAGATGTTCGACCTTCTCATCCAATAGGAGCCACCATGTCGCAGGCAATTGTCGACCCAACCGAATTACGTCGTTTCGCGCACGCTCTGAAAGTATTCAACGGCGATTTGCAGAACCGCATGCAGGTGTTGCATGGCCAGGTCGGCGCACTGAGCCAGACCTGGCGCGACCAGGAAAACCTGAAATTCGTCAACGAATTTGAAACGACGATGGTGGCCATCGCCCGTTTCGTCGAGGCCAGCAACGAGCATATTCCCTTTTTGCTCCGCAAGGCCGAACGCGTTGAAGAATATCTCACACAGCGCTAAGGCCAATGGTCAGTTGCCAGTGGTCAGTTGCCAGTGGCGACGTGATCGCTGCCAACCTTCATCCCTCGTCCCTCAGCCCGCATCGCTTTCATGAATGGCGCCGCCGACGTTCGTTCCATTCCCATGTTGCGTGATTTTCGCGCGGCGTTGGCCAACTTCGCTGCCGAGGCCAAAGAGGCGTCGGCGGTCAACGATATGACCTGCCGTCGCGGCATCGACTGGTTTCAAAACGACTTGGGCAAATATTGGCAGAGCGAGATTCGCAAACGCGAAGAGGCGCTCGCCAACGCCCGTGCCGATTATGAGCGCTGTCGCATGCAATCGTTTGGCGGTCGTCCGCCCGACTGCACCGACCAGAAGGTGGCCATGCGAAAGGCCCAAGTTCGCCTCGAAGACGCTCAGGAAAAGCTGAAACTGCAAAAGAAGTGGAGCCGCGTGCTCGACGAGGAAATGCAGGATTATCAGGGGCAATCGCAACAGCTTAGCGACATGCTCGCGGGCGAAATCCCCAAAGCGATGGCCGATCTCGACCGCATGCTCAGCGCGCTGGAGGCGTACATTGGCGTCTCCGGCCCGGTCGGCACGGCCGAGCCGCCGCCACCGCCGGCCGGGTGACCGTCAAACCCAACCATTTAACCCAGGAAACTCCACATGAAAGCAGGCGATATCGGAGCGGGCGCGGGACGTTTGCAAGACTCAGTCAAAACGATCAAGTTGCGCTGGGAGGAAACCACCGATGTCTGGAACGACGTCCGCCGCGTGGAGTTCGACAAGACCTACATGGAGCCCATCGAGCCGCAGGTTCGCGCGACGCTCGAACGCCTGCGCAAGCTGGCGAGTGTGTTTCACCAGGCCTGCCAAGAATGCCGAGACTCAAACCAATAGCCACCGGTACTTGACAGCGGAAGTTGTCATCGAGAATGGTTCGGCGGCTGGTCTTTGGGCGGAATTCCTAGTCACTGCCGATAGGCATCAATGTCGTCTTGCCGGTTCATTCTCCTTACATCGCCGCATCGTCACCGCGGCTGACCGTCATTGGTTGTCGCTTGCCATTGGCGCCGAGACGAATCGCCGGGCGCGCTCGTCGCCCGGTGCGACGTGCCAGATCGGATCGACGCCCGCTGGCAGCGGTTCCGCTTTGACGAAAATCCGCGCTGGCGCGGCGTGAAAATAAAGGCCCAGGGCCGGGCAGAGCCAACCCTCCATCTGTTGGCCTGCAACCATGCCTCGATACCAGTTGCCGTCCGCCTGCGAGGCGCCGCCCGGCTGGCCCGGCACGACCTGCCGGTTCTCGCTGCGCAGCCAGGTCAACTCAGCATCAAACTGTTCCAGAGGTTCGTCGCAAAAGTGCAGCGTAAAGCCGCCGGCGGCATCTCGAATGCCCTTGTGCTCGACAAGACGTGTAATCATTTCCGTCATGCCGGACACGAATGGTTCCTTCTTCAGGCCGGTGCGCTCGTCATCGAAAGCCCAATATCCATTAAGAAAGTAGGGGTAGATGGTTAGCATGTTCATAGGAAATCTGTTTCTTTCCTACTCGCCTTCCTGTTTCAATTCCTCAAATATGCCGCCGTCGGCCGACTCGATCAAAACACGCGGTGGTTATCGCGACTTAACACCATGGAGACGTTCGGATGCGGGCCGGCAACTACCAGCAGATCGTTTTGCTTCACGTCGAGGGCCGGGGCAGGGTCAGTTGGCGCTGCAAGCTGATCTTTCGGAGCTTTTGTCGAGCTTGGGCAATCGCTTCTCGCCGAGAAGGCTTTTGGCTGGCGTTGCCCGGCGATCGCACTTCACCGCTGGTGGAAAGGTATTTAGGCGGCGGCTTACGGTACTTTTCGACAGTGCGGCTTACGCGGCCCTGTTCGCGCTGCTTGTCGCGCAATGTCCGGTTTTTCGCCGCGATTCTTGCCAGCAAGGCGTAATCGAACGTGCGTGTAACAACCTCTTCGCGCGCGGGCGCCTCTGACAAGCGGCGCATCCGCTCGCCCAAGTTGCGAGATGGCAACGAAGGTGTGGGAAGCCTGCCAGTCGCCGCGAGCGCGGCATCGGCCCGCTCCAACCGGCGGCGAACCGCCGGGCTAACGCCGCCGCGCTCGTCGTCCCGCGGGCGACCGGGATCGTTGTCGGCAATCGCCGCCCCAAAAGCCAGCAACGGAAGCACAACATAGAGCATCAATACACCTCGCAGGCAATCAAATGACCGTAACACCTTTGCGCCGCCGGCAACGGCGCGTCGCCGATTGGTGGGGCGACCTGGGAAGGTCACTCCACGACTAACGTCGTGAATTCGCCACATTGCTTTGCGAGAACACATGAGAAAGTGGGCCAACATTTTTTTCAAAAACGCCTGGCAGAACGCCCACCGTACCGATAACTATCGCGTCTCCGTCGCCCCGCGTGCGGCAGGACGGAAAAATAGCCACCCACGCTGATTATCGCCCGTTCACGGCTCGATGTCCGTATCGGGGCCATGCGAAACCTAGCCCGCATTGCGCACCGGCCCCGTAGCCGACTTCGTGAGAAGTCGGGCCGCGGCTTGGGTTTACGGCCAGACGTCGCCGTCGCCATCGGAATCGAACCCATAGGCATCCAGAGCGTCGTCGTGGTCGGTGTCCACGCCAATGGTAGCAACTCAGGCGTCGCGCGGCGGCCTATTCGGCGTCGGCGTCGGCGTCGAGCGCTTCAAAGTACGCCTTCACGTCGCGCGGCGCGTCGATCTCTTCGCCGATGTTTTCCATCAACCAGTCGAGCGCATTCAAGATGGTTTCGTCGTCCGTGGCGCCATCCGGCGGCTGCCATCCAAACCGCGTGGCGGCGGCGGGATGATCTTCGTGACGCTCGACGAGCGGAAACGAATTGCCGTGCTCGTCGTCGAGAAACCAGTGGCCCAAATCATCAGGGCCGGCAAGCGTGACTTTCATTTGAAATCTCCAAACGGTTGTTTCGCTGGTGCGGTGAACGGGATGCAAGGCTACGGCACACGGAGTGTGCCTGCTACTTTTTGGCCGGCCTCTTGGGTGCGAACCGCGCGACGTAATATCAGATGCACGGCAGCGCCGCGTGAATCGCCCGGTTGACGACCCGCGCGGCGTGCGGCCGGGACAGGCGAGCGATGTGTGGCCAGCCAAGCGAGGCGCCGACTTGGTGGCCGACGACGGTCGCCGGGCACCACGCCCGCATTCTCAGGCCAATTGCATTGGATTGCGGCGCTGGAAAGACGTGGGCGAGCATGCCAAAGACCGGCTCGCCGTCGAACGAAGCCCAGTCAATGCCGGTCGGAGAAAGAATGAGCCACCAGTCGATGTGGTCGTTCCTGGTTTGTACGGCGGCGTCATCCTGAAATTGGTGAACCAGCGCAAAGCCGCGTCCGAGGCCCGTGCTGGCAAGCGCTTCGCGGCATGTCAGGCCGCGGCTCCATCGAACATGGAGTTGGGGCGACCGATAGTAGCCGGCCATCACGTTCATGATTTGGAGAACGGGGTCGAGCTTCGCTTCGGGCAACTGGCAATAGTCTAATGGCCGGTCATGGCCACGATTCAAGCAGATAGGCTTCGCCAGCTCCGCCCGCAGCGATGGATGCTGCGCCAGCGCCGGCCCGCGGCAATTACCTTTATCCAGCACGATCACCCGCTCCGGTGCAATCGGATGGCTGCTATCGTTGGCCGTCGACGTCGGTCGGCCGAGCACGTTGGGAAGCTCACCGACAGACGGCGGCGTCGCACGGGCCTGCTCGATTTTGGCAGCGAGCGTCAACCCGGCGGCGCCGGCAAGAAAACAGCGGCGGTCAAGCATGTTGGTATTCTCCTGGAGCGTTTGCGAAGCGAATCAACGTACCCCGCGCGCGGCCAAAAATGAGGCCGCTGCCCATCCGTGGGGCGACCTGCCCAGGTCACCTGGGTTGACGACCTGGGAAGGTCGCCCCACGACGAGCGGCCCCTCATTTTGGGCCGCACAAAGTGTATAGTGCGCGTCAAGCCCGGCTCGCCACCGCAAACCGTCGGGCGTCAAGCCTGATCGAGCTTGAGCAGCACCTGCTCGGCCGAGTTGTGGGCGACCAGGGCATACACGGCGTTGCCGATTCCGAGCGTAAACCAGAAAATGAGCAGCGCCCACAGAACATGTCCGGTGGCTGAACCCCATGACTTTTTTCGGAGCATGGTGGAAGTCTGCCCCTGACTTATGACCTCGTAGCCCTGCGTGATGTAGTCGTCGATCAACGTCTCCAATTCTTTAACCGTGGCGTACTTGCGAATTCTGGGCGTGGCCATGTGTGTAACCTCTCTGAAAGTCTCTTTGAAGTCGAATAACCGAAAGGGGCGATCCCCGTTACATCAGTCATGCGACCAGTGACGCCCAAAGAGGCCAGATTATTTTGGCATGTGGCCGTCGTGCTGTTGCGTCAGATCGAGTTGTTGCCGCGGCCTTCGTGCGGCCGCGGGTCGTCGTTCTGATTCCTCCGTATTGTTGGTCGATCGGGCCGGCGATGTACCGGCCCGATTTCGTGAGCGTATCGCAGCCAAAAAGCGGAATGCAAGTTTTTGAGATAAGAATTTTGTCGGCGGGCAAAGCCGACGCCCCTGGCACTTGTCGGCGCCGGCGGTCGCATAGCGGTTAAGGGCATTAGGCCACGGATGGAACACAGATTGAACACGGATGGTAACAGTTGGAACTGGTTCATATTGCCAGGTAGCGGACAGATCCGTCTTTATCTGTGTTTCGTCCGTGTTTCGTCCGTGGCCCTCGAACCGTGTCGTTCGTTCAGCCCACAAACCAAGCCCTGGCAAATTGCGATGATTACGTGTGGCATCGCGGCCCGGCCGTGATAGATTGGTTGAGGTTTC
>DASVGM010000553.1:0-12095 GCA_036379555.1 Pirellulales bacterium
GTGCCAATGCTGGCGATATTCAGACGCTCCATCGGCCCGGCGGCTCTCAAATGCGGTGCCAGCGACAACCCGGCGCCGGCGGCGGCCAGAGTTTTGACAAAGTAGCGGCGAGTCGAACGGCGGTTCATGGCAAAGCTTCCAGGATGAGAAACGGAGTAAGTGTAACAAATCGAAAATCGCCAGGCGAATTCTTCAACGGCCCAGCCGCCGCTATAAGGTTCCCTTCGTGCTGGGCACGCCCTGCGTGCGCGGATCGGTTTCGACGGCCATGCGCAAGGCCCGCGCGGCGGCTTTGAAAATGGCTTCGCTGATATGATGACTGTTGCGGCCGTAATGGACCAGCACGTGCAGGTTGCACAGGGCGTTGGCCACCACGGCCTGCCAAAAGTCTTCGATCAACTCGCTGTCAAAATCGCCGATTTTGGCGGCGGTGATCTGAGCCTGAAAAACCAGGTAACAGCGACCGCTGAAGTCGATGGCCACGGTGGCCAGCGTTTCTTCCATAGGCAGGGTAAAGTGGCCATAGCGGCGAAGGCCCGACTTATCGCCCAAGGCTTGTCTCAAGGCTTGTCCGAGGCATATACCCACGTCTTCCACCGTGTGGTGCTGATCGACGTGCAAGTCGCCCTTGGCCCGCACCGTGAGATCGATGGCCGCGTGCTTGGCTAGGAGCGTCAGCATGTGATCGAAAAAGCCCACGCCGGTGGCGATCTCCGCGCGGCCTGTGCCGTCTAAATCGAGTGTGAGAGCGATTTCGGTTTCAGCGGTTTTGCGTTCGATACGTGCGGTTCGCGGCATGGTTAATCGACAAACATAAACTCGTTGGCGCTGAGCAGCACCTGGACGTACAACTCCCAGGGCGACAGCTTGGATATTTCGTCAAACGACGGCGCGGCCGCCAGAAACCGCCGCGCCAATTCTAGCTCGTCCTCGCGGGGCTGGCGCTCGAACAAGATTCGATAGAGCGCTTGCACGCGGCGGACGCCGTTGGCTTCGTTGGCCACTTCGGGCCGCGCGTTGATCCGGCGCACCTGTTCGATGACAAACGGCGAGTTCATGGCGAACAACGCCTGCTGCGGCACCGTCGTGCGCGGCCGCGACTCGTTTGAAGAGTCGGGGCTGGCAAAATCGAACACGCGAAACACGCCGGGCAAGTCCTGCCGATCGATGTAGGCGTAAATGCCGCGACGCGCTGAAAAAGGCGCCGCCCAAATATCCACCGGACGACCGGCGAACGTGCGATCGAGCCGGCCGGCCACCGCCAGGTAACTGTCGTGCATCGACTCCAGATCGAGCCGGCGGCGGTTCATGCGCCAGAGCAAACGGTTCTCGGGATCAACGCCCACGCAATCGGGCCGCTCGATGCCGGCCTGCTGATACGTGCCGGAAAGCAGAATCAGACGATGCAATCGCTTCAGCGACCAACCCTCGTCCATGAACGCGGAGGCCAGCCAATCGAGCAACTCCGGGTGCGTCGGCCGGTCAGTACGCACGCCGAAGTCGCTGGGCGTATTCACCAGAGCGCTGCTGAAGTGGTGCAGCCAAACGCGGTTGACCAGCACCCGCGCGGTGAGCGGATTGTCGCGGCTGGCAATCGCCTGCGCCAGGTCAAGCCGGCCGCTGCCATGCTTAAACGGCTCGCGCTGGCCATGCGAAAGCACCTGCAAAAACCTGCGCGGCACACGCTCGCCGTGCCGCGCCGGATTGCCGCGCACGAAAATGTACGACTCGAATGGCGCCGGCGCATCGACCAGCGCCATGGCGCGCGGCGGCGAGGCCGGCGAGGTCGCGATCCATTCCTCCACTCGTCGCTGCAAACCGGTCAGGTGGTCGCGCACCTCGCGATTGAAAAGTTTTCGGGCCAACTCGGGCGGGAGCGTCACCGGCGCGTCCGCTCCATAGAGCACCTGCCGCAATTCCTCTTTGGCGGCGTCGGCGAGACGCTCCGGCGGCGGCGCCGCCTTTCGCGCTTCGCTCCATTCTTTCTCGATGCCGGCCAAGACCTCGCCATAGAGCCGAGCCACGTCCATCATGGTGGCCGGCCGCCGTTCAACGAGTGTCTGCTTTATGATCGCGTTCATCGGCTGACCGGCCTGCTCGGCGGACGACCAGCGATCGTACGCCGCCGGGGCCTGCTGGGCGAACTCGGCCGATGGAATCGCCGCCAAGGCGTGCCAGGCCATAAACACCTGGTGCCCGTTCGCGACGGTTTGTTTCAGATATTGCCGCCAACGATCGATGACGGGCCGCCGCAGATCATCCGAACTGAGCGAGAGCATGGGCTCTTCAGACGGCGGCGCGCCGGGCCGTTCGTGAGTCAAGTAGGCCAGGTAATCGCCTGTTCGTGAGCGCAACTGCCCCGCCAACACCGCCTGTTGCTCAAGTTGGTAATCGTCGACCGCCTTGTGCCGGGCCGCCAGTTCTTGTTTGAACTGGGCGTACGCCGTAGTCTCTTCGGGCACGCCGACGAGCGGTTCCTCGGCGGGTTCTTGCGAACTGGCGAACACGCCGTAGAGAGAATAGTAGTCCGCGGTCGGAATCGGATCGAACTTATGGTCGTGACAGCGGGCGCAGGTCACCGTCAGCCCCATCAAGCCGCGCGAGACCACGTCGATGCGGTCGTCGATGATGTCGTGCGTGTTGTTCATAAACCGCCGGCCCAGCGTCAGAAAACCGAGCGCGGCCAACGGCCGGTTGTCGTCGCCCAGGGCAAGCTGATCGGCCGCGATTTGCTCGACAATAAAGCGATCATAGGGCAGATCGGCGTTCATCGCCCGGATGACGTAATCGCGATAGGTGTAGGAAAACGGATAGCGCATCTCCTGGTTGAAGACGTAGCCTTTGGTGTCGGCATAACGCGCGACATCAAGCCAGTGCCGCGCCCAACGCTCTCCGTACTGCGGCGAGGCCAAGAGCCGATCGACAACACGGGGCCAGGCAGCGGGCGAGGAATCATGTTCAAACGCCTCCACCTCGGCCGCGGTGGGCGGCAAGCCGATCAGGTCGTAACTGGCGCGGCGCAACAGCGTGCGGCGATCGACCGGCGGCGAAGGAGACAACCCTCGGCCTTCCAACTCATGCAAGATGAAACGGTCCAGCGAATTCTGGCACCATTCGGCCGCCTTCACCGTGGGAACCGCCTGCCGAACGACCGGCCGGTAGGCCCAGTGCGTCGTTTGCGCGTCTTGCGCCGAGGGCGGATTGCCCGGCCCCGGCGGACCATCGGCCGGCAAACTCCCGGGCCAGGGCGCTCCCGACTTGATCCAGGCAACGAGCAGGGCGATTTCTTCATCGGGCAGCTTGCCCGCCGGCGGCATCTGAATGTCGCCTTGATAGCGAACGGCCTCGATCAATAGGCTCTTATCCGGGTCGCCGGGCACAATCGCCTGCCCGCTGTCGCTTCCTTTGAAGGCCATTTCACGCCGATCGAGACGCAGCCCCGATTCTTGTTTTTCGGCGCCGTGGCACTTTTGGCACCGCTCGACCAAGATCGGCCGCACCTTTTTCTCAAAAAAATCAAGCTGTTCCGCGGTTGGCTCGGCTAAGCACCATGAGCCGTGCGCCAACGCAGCGCCAGAGACGACGAGCAGCAAAAATCGCGGTAGACAGTTCATCGGACGAACCGCTTGGTGTGTTGGAGGGAGGCACGCAGTTCAAAAAACTGGCCATGCCGCAGTTTCGGGCGGGAGTTCTTAGTGTATCACAACGCGGCGGCGCCGTCAGGGAGCAGCCCGTCCAATTTAATGCTACATAATTGTCAGGGCAGCACGGAGTAAGGCAAGACCAGACGGGGTCTGAAATGAGATGGCTTCACGCGACCAAGGAGGATGGCCTTCCCCGGGCCGTCACTTTGGCTGGCGGCTGCCAGCTCGCGAGGCCGGAGCGTGGGTGTGTTGCAATTGCGACACATTGGCTGTCAACAATTCGATGGCGCTTCGTGCCAATTAAAATCAAAAGACCAATCAGACAGTCCTTTGATAGGCCCACGCGACACGCACGATCAGCAGGAATCAGCGCCAAAACGGGGCACGCACGATGCTTTGGCCGGATGACTGGCATTGAACTTGTAAAAAGAACTAGCTGGCCCCAGATTCGCATGATTACACTGGTGCGAAAAGATAGCGATTAGGATATGCGGGTAGACTTTACCAAATAGGCGACCTGCGGTAGGTTGTTTTTCAACCCAGTGGCATCAATCACCGAATATACCGAATACAAGGGGTGAATGATTAACTGGCACCAACAACGCCATCGCGAGCGGCAAGTAGTTCGTGGATTGAGAATGGAATGAGCAAAACAGTAGAAAGCGACGTGCGCGTTCGGAATATAATTATTTTAGGTGGAGGGACCGCCGGTTGGATGGCCGCCTCTTACTTGGCCAGCCAATTGCAGAATACGGTGCGCATCACCGTGCTGGAAGCACCGGCAATTCCCCGGATAGGCGTTGGCGAAGCGACGATCCCCAACCTCCAACGCGTGTTTTTCGATCAGCTCGGCATCCCGGAGCGAACCTGGATGGCCGAATGCAACGCCAGCTTCAAGGCGGCGGTGAAATTCATCAACTGGCGCTCGGCCGGAAGCTCTCAGCCGACCGCACGCATCGTGGATGGCGAACCTGACCAGTTCCACCACCCCTTTGGCATTTTGCCCGAATGCGATCAGGTGCCGCTCTCGCACTATTGGTTTGCCAAGAAGCACTCGGGCATGACGAAAGAACCATTCGATTATGCCTGTTGCAGTGAACCGCCGCTGCTCGACGCCAATTTGGCTCCCTGCTGGATGGACGGCCGGCACGCCACGCGATATGCGTGGCATTTCGATGCGCATTTGTTGGCGGACTTTCTGCAACGGCATGCCACCAGCAAGCTCGGAGTGCATCATGTCCAAGACACCATGCGCGAGGTGCGCTTTGACGAGCGCGGCTTTATTTCCAGTCTCGTCACCAAGAGCGGTCGCGAACTGGCCGGCGATCTGTTTATCGACTGCTCTGGCTTCCGCGGGTTGCTCATCAATCAGGCCCTCGGCGAGCCGTTCATCGATATGAACGACCAGCTCCTGTGCAACAGCGCCGTGGCCACTTCACTGCCCTACGATGACGCGGCGAAAGGGGTGGAACCGTACACTTCGGCCATCGCCATGCAGTCGGGCTGGAGTTGGAAGATTCCGATGCTTTCTCGGTTTGGCACCGGTTACGTTTATTCAAGCCATTTTACCAGCGAAGACCAGGCGGTCGAAGAGTTCTGCCGGCTTTGGAAACTCAACCCCGACCTGACCCCGCTGAACAAAATTCGCTTCCGCGTGGGGCGCAACCGCCGCGCCTGGGTGAAGAACTGCGTCGGCATCGGGTTGGCCTCGTGTTTTGTCGAGCCGCTTGAATCTTCGGGCATTTATTTTATCTATGCCGCGCTCTATCAATTGGCCAAGCACTTTCCGACGCGAAATTTCGATCCGACGCTCAGCGATCGGTTCAATCGCGAAATCGCGCTGATGTTCGACGATACTCGCGACTTCATCCAGGCGCATTTTTGTTTTTCTCCGCGGACGGACACGCCTTTTTGGCGGGCCAACAAAGATCTGCGATTAAGCGACAACATCCGCGAGAAAATCGCCATGTATCGGGCGGGTTTGGCCGTCAATCCGCCGATCGCCGACGAGAGCACCTATTACGGCAATTTTGAAGCGGAATTTCGAAATTTCTGGACCAACGGCAGCTACTACTCGATTTTCGCCGGCCTGGGCTTTCTGCCCGATCATCCGTTGCCGCTGTTGGAATACCGCTCAAAGTCGCTAGCCAGGGCGGAATCGTTGTTCGTCGAAGTGAAGCGTCGGCAGCGTGAGTTGCTGGAATCGCTGCCGACCTGTTATGAATACTTGCGCAAGCTGCATGGCTCCGCCGCCGAAACGCCGGCGGCGTAGGCCGTCAGGTTCCTGGCGACCTGCTATCTGCTTCATCCAAGGGCCTTTGCCATCCGCACGACGAGCCCTTCGACTTCCGTACCGAAGGCAACGGCGGCTGTGACACATGGCTATTCTTCATCCATCGCACGCCCGTGCCGCCCGCCTAATCGCTTGTCATCCAAAATGCCAGGCATCCCAAGATTGCGCAAGGTTATTTCGGGTGCTACGGCCTGAGCCTTGGCCTTGAAGAGCACGGACACAGGCCCATAAACTAGGAGAGCCTATCCGAGAACCGGCGTTGCGGTGCAGCCGTCCCGCCTGCACGCCGGTTCTCGGCCAGGCTCGTCGTTCCGCACGGACTTTGTGCGTATGCCACCGCCAGAATTGTTCTCCGCTTGTTTATCCACCAACGTCCATCTTCTTATGCGAATCGCCATCGGCCAAATTTGCCAAGAATCGAACACCTTCAATCCGCTGCGAACGACTCGCGACAACTTCGAGCAGTTTGGCGTATTTTGTGGCGCTGAACTGGTTGAGCGCATGGCGCACACGAGCGAATTGGGGGGCTTCATTCAATCGCTCGCGACGTGGCCGGAGCGTCCAGAGTTGGTGGGGCTGTGCCGGTTCATGGCCTGGCCGAGCGGAATCGCCACCGCGGAGACGTTCGATTGGATCATGTCCTCCTTCATCGCCGCCGTGCGCGCGGCATTGCCATGCGACGGGTTGCTGTTGAGTCTGCATGGAGCGATGGTGGCCGAAGGGCACCCCGACGTCGAAGGCGAAGTATTGGCCGCCGTGCGACAAATTGTCGGTCAAACACCGGTCGTGGCCACACTCGACTTGCATACCAATGTCACGCGGTTGATGGTCGATGCGGCCGATGCCCTGGTGCTGTATCAAACGGCGCCGCACATCGATATCTTTGAGACTGGCCAGCGCGCGGCAAAAGTGCTGCGCCGCATTCTGGTGGAGGGCGCGCGGCCGGTCACCGCCTTTGAAAAAATCCCCTTGGTCGTGCCGGCCGAGCGCGCCAACACGCATGATCCGGCGAGCATCAGCTTTCAGTTCCGCGAGCGTCTTGAAGCGTTGGAGCGAACGCCCGGCATTCTTGCCGCCGGCCTGGCCACCGTGCAGCCTTGGCTCGATATTCCCGAACTGGGCTCCGCGGTGGTGATGGTCGCGGATGGTTCGGCCGAGACTGCCGAGGCGGCCTGCGGCGACCTGGCCGCTGAAGTTTGGCGGCGTCGCGCCGAGTACCTGCCCGAACTTGTGCCGCTGGAAGACGCGGTGCGCCAAGCGCATCGCGAGCGCCCCGGTTTGGTGGTGCTGAGCGACAGCGCCGACTCCACCAATTCCGGCGCGCCGGGCGACAGCACCTGGCTGCTGAAAGAGTTGCTGAAATACGACTGGCCCAACGGCGCCTTCGTGCCTCTGGTGGCGCCGGAAGTCGTCGAGCGCGCCGCCTCGTTGGGCGCGGGGGCGACGCTGCGCATGCCCGTCGGCGGCGTGCGCGATCACCGTTTCTCGCAACCGGTCGAGATCGAGGCGCGTGTCGAACGACTCTTCGGCGCTCAATTCGTCTTGTCTGGACATGGCGGCAAGAACCTGCCTATCGATATGGGGCCGGCGGTCGTCTTGCGCGGCGGCGATGTGTATCTCTTTGTGACATCGACGACGGGTCCGCACTTTTCGCCTGACTTTTTTCGCTCCGCGGGCTTCAATCCGTTTGGCGCCAGCGTCTTGGTCGCCAAAAGTCCGTGCGGCTTCCGCGCGGCTTATACGGACTACGCGCGCCGCATTCTTTTGGTCCGGGCGCCCGGCTGCGCGCCCGCCGATTTCTGGAACTATGAATATCGCCACATCCCGCGGCCACTATGGCCCTGGGATGAGCACGCTACAATGCGACATGGAACCAGAGCAAATCATTGACAACTTCGCTTGCACCGCATGTGGTTGCGTTTGCGACGACCTGCGGTTGACCGTCCGCGACAACCGCGTCGTGCGGGCCGAGCGCGCCTGCGAAATTGCCGAACCGTGGCTGTTGGCGCAAAACACGCTGGCCGGGCCAGAGGCCGAAATCGCGGGGCGGCCCGCCGTGTTTGACGAGGCGATTGACGAAAGCGTGCGGATTCTAAATGCCGCGAAATACCCGTTGATCTACGGTCTGGCGCAAAGCAATACCGCGGGACAACGCGCGGCGGTTTCGCTGGCCGAACGACTCGGCGGCGTGATCGATACCACGGCGTCACTGTGCCATGCGCCATCGGTCATGGCGCAGCAACAGGTCGGCAAGGTCACCTGCACGTTGGGCGAAGTGCGCAATCGCGCCGACATGGTTGTCTTTTGGGGCTGCGATCCGCTCAAAACGCATCCGCGGCATTGGGAACGATATTCCGTGCATCCCACCGGGCGTTTTATCTCCCGTGGGCGGCCAGACCGTTTTGTGGTGGTGGCCGACACCGCGCGCACCGCTTCGGCCGCGGCCGCCGATCTTTACATTCCCATTGAGCCGGGCCGGCACTTTGAAGCGCTCTTTACGCTGCGGGCGTTGATCCGCGGCGCCACGCCGCGCCAATGCGATCGTCTTGGCGCGCCGGCCGACATGCTCACCGACCTGGCGCGGCGGATGAAAGGCGCGCGCAGCGGCACGGCTTTTTTTGGCGTCGATCTGGCGCGCGGCGAGTCCGGGCATTGCAACGTGCAGGCGCTATTGCTGCTGGTGGCCGATCTCAACGCCCAGACGCGCTGGTGCGCCATGCGGATGCGCGTGCAAGGCAACGTGGTAGGGGCCGATACGGTCATGACCTGGCAGACGGGCTATCCGTTCGCCGTCGATATGTCGCGCGGGTATCCGCGCTACAACCCCGGCGAGTTCTCGGTGCATGGCGTGTTGGCGCGCAAGGAAGTCGACGCTTGTTTGCTGATCGGCAGCGAAACGCTGGGGTGGCTGCCCGAAGCGGCGATTGAGCATTTGCGGCGGATTCCCGTCATCGCGCTCGACCCGCCGACGCGCCAGCCGCCACTGGCGCCCGGCGTGCGCTTTCGCACGACCGCCGCCGGCGTGCATACCGGCGGCACGGCCTATCGCATGGACAGCGTTCCGGTTCGGCTGCGGGCGGTATTAACGAGCGTCTATCCCACCGACGCGGCGATTCTGCAGGCGATCGAGCACGGGTTGGCCAATCGACCTGACAAGTAACCACCACCATGACCATCGAACAAGTCCGCAATTTCTACAACGCCCAACCTTTTCAGCCATTCATCATTCATTTGGCCGATGGGCGACAGATTCCGGTCCTTAGCCGCGAGTTTATGATGACCGCGCCGACAGGACGCACCATCGCCGTTTATCAGCCGGATGAATCCATGAACGTGATCGACCTGCTGCTGGTAACCGATCTCGAACGAAAGCCGCCCGCGAACGGCGCTCGCAAAGGCCGCCGCGGTTGAGCGTGCTCTGTCAATCCTCGCCGGCCGGCGTTGGCGTCATGAAGGTCCAGACGTTTTCAATTTGGTCGTTTGCGCGTAGCCTTTCCAAGGCGCTTTCAGTCATGCCGGAACACATGTCCAAGATAATATTCTTCAGGGAGGGCAGTTCCGCGATGCGCGCGATGGCCCCGTCGCGGAGGCGGCAGCCAGAAAACCAAAGCTCCTCAAGCCCCTTGAGCCGCGATAGCGATTCAACATTTTGCGCGGTGATTACGTCACCGTTAAGCGAAACATGGAGCTTTCTCAGGTGGCGGAAGACGCCGGGCCGCGCCGAAAGCTCTTTGATGAGCCAGGCGCTGTTGCGATGCAAGACGGCTTTCACCGGCCGTTTCAGAAACTCAAGCCGTTGGGTGCCGGCGAGTCGCCCGAGCCATGCTGGGCCGGCGTAGCCAAATTCAAAAAAGGCGCCGCTCTTTTCAAACCTCTGTGTCAAGCGCGTCACGTCGGCATGTTGGTCGTGCTGCCAGCGCCACCAGCCCAGCGCCACCGCGCACACAAACACGCCGCCGAGCATTTCCGCCAGGCTGAATTGCCAAACATGTTGGCGGCGCCGGCGACGTGACTCCGCCGCCACGCCGCCACAGCCGAGCAGCAGGAGGAAGCACACCACGTCCACCGCCAGAATTCCAGGGTAAAACTTCCGCGAGGTTACGACACCTTCAGATGAAAACTGCCAGCAGCGAGCTTGAAGCCAGGGAGGCGCCTCAGGTTCAATTTCAAACTGATCGTCCGCGAGTCGATACTCGACATACCTCTTCAAGAAGATGCCCGGCCAACCATGCACGTATGTGTGACAGCCATAGCTGTCCAAGGCGGCGCGCAGGCAATCATTGATTTGGCCCGGTATCGCGATCAACGCGAGCGCGCCGCCCGCAATGGCCAGCGCGACGTTGCTCGTGGCGTGCAGACGATACCAGCGGCTTTGAGTCATTTGCTCGTTTGCTGCCAACGCCATGACGAAATCCCATTTTACAATCGCGTGCTCACGGTGTCTCTTCGCCGGCGTTGTTGGAAGCCGAACTCGGCTCGCATGCGCGGCTCATTCACGTCTTTACTCCAAAGCGCGGCAGCACCCAAACTTGAAGAACGATCCAAAGAGCGAGAATGCCCAGGGGAATGAGAATCTCCATTGCATTGCCTTTATTTTCTGCTGTGGTCATCGCTCGAACCCCGCCAGTCCCAATTGAGAACGGTTCAACCGTGCCGCCGTCTGTCCGCGGCGAAGAACGGTCAAGATGCTGAATTATATCCAGTCAGAGGCGGAACGACCAATGCGGCCCTGCCACGGGCGGCAATTCAGACGTAAGCGACCTTGGCAGTCTTCTTGGAGTGCGGCGATTCATCGCCGCTTTCATCCGTCGCGGAGCGACCTTTTCTCCTCAAGAACCTTGCGTGATGCTGGGAAAGGGAGGATGGGCTTCCTAGCCCGTCCAGTGTTTTCCCAAGCCGCCCGGGCTGAGTTGCAGACCTGAATCCGCAAAAAACTGCTCTGGACGACCGGGCATGGTTTTGCCATGCTGTCGGCCG
The DNA here is from genome assembly GCA_036379555.1 of Pirellulales bacterium. Classification (GTDB taxonomy): domain Bacteria; phylum Planctomycetota; class Planctomycetia; order Pirellulales; family JAICIG01; genus DASSFG01. The sequence goes on from DASVGM010000553.1 coordinate 10,915, forward strand.
CTGGTTTCGCTAATCGACCATGCGGCATTCACCGGGGTGAAAAAGGGCCGGCCATGAACTATCTCAAACCGATTCGGACATTGCCGCGGCTGCTGGTCTGCGGCGTTATCGCCGCGGGGCTGCTGGTCTTGAACGCGGTCGGCTGCGCTACTAAAACCAAACCGCCCAGCACCGTCAAAGAATTCCTCGCCCAACCCAGGCCGAAATAGCAGCCTGGGCTATTCGTGCCCGCGGCCGTTGGCCGCAACCAAAGCGGTTCCCGCGATAGCCGCTCGCAGAGGTCCAGCGCGGCGTTATAGATCGGCTGTTTCGTCGCGGCTGTCCAAAGCTCCAGTTGATTGCCGTGTTGCCGGCATGGATGGCAGCGAGATTCCACAACGCGATTGCTGATAAGCGGCGGCGCTTTGATAACGGCCCCAGTAACGATTGATGATGTCGAGCGCTTCTTGCTGCCGCTTGCCAAATACCTTGAGCTTGAGCTTTTGCCGCTTCTTTCCATCGCGCCGGTAGTTGATCCAGAGCCGTCCATTTTCCACGGCGCAGCCGGTGATTTCGTGATATTCGATCGGTGCGGGCCAATCGCTGAAATGCAGCCGCTGACAATCGAGCGACAGATTCCCGCTCTTGCCTTCAATCGTGAGCGGCGGAAAGACCGCCGTGACAATGGCACGCTCCTCCTCCGTTTCCGGCAAGAACCGATACGGCAGGCTCGCCGCGTGCATCTCACGAAACTTCGCTTCAAACTCCGCCCACTGCCGGCGCTCCATTTCTTCGGCGCCGTCGATCATGCCATACCAACCGTCGTCGACCGGCGCCGCCAACAGCGATTTGGCGGATTCATACGATAGTGGCACCCCCACGGCCTGCATGCGGTCGGCCAACGGCGGGTGAGAGTCAAACGGGTGCGATGATTTCAATTCGCCAATATCGTGCTCCGCGGCGAATCGCGACAAATACGCTTGAAACCCCTCCGCGATCTGCTCGGAAATATTGGCGGATTCCAACACCCGTTCTTGCTTAAACAGTTCTTCCTGAACCTGGTTGCGGAACTTTGAATACGCGGTCGTCCGTAGTAGCGCCGCCGCCACCACGCGCGGCGACGTGGCTTCCGCAGAGAGCCGATCGGCCCGGAACTCACGCTGGCGGCTGCGCTGGCCCAGCGAGAGCTCAAACAAGGCGCG
>DASVGM010000554.1:0-7175 GCA_036379555.1 Pirellulales bacterium
CGGCTGCGCGAACTATCGCATTGGCGAACGCAGCCTGTACGCCCCCGATATTCAGACGGTCTATGTGCCCATGATTCCGTCGAACAGTTATCGGCGGTATCTCGGCGAATGGCTGACCGAAGCCATCGTGAAACGCATCGAACAGGTAACGCCCTATAAAGTGGTCAATACGCCCGACGCCGACAGCGTGCTCAAGGTGCGAATTCTTACCGACACCAAGCAAACCTTGATGGAGAGCTACACTGACGAGCCGCGCGAACAGCAGTTCGGGCTGCAAATCTCCGCCGATTGGATCAATCGCAACGGTCAGCAACTTGGCCAACCGGTGAATGTTCCCTTGCCCCCTGCGCTGAACCCGATCAGTGACAACGCCACACTCTTCGGGGAACTTGGCCAGACCGTCACCAGCGCGGCGCAGCGCGACATGGAGCGGTTGTCGGAGCAGATTGTTTCCATGATGGAAGCGCCGTGGTGAGCGGCCGGCGCCTCGCCCTTTACTCGTTATCGCCGCGCACCTGCACCTGCAACGCGCCGAGCATACGTGTGATGGCGGCTTCTTTGCGCTCGATGAAGGGCACGTTGTCGAGAATGATCGCCCGCCGCTCTTCGCTGCATTGGAGAATCAAACGGCCGGAACGCAGCAGCACGTATTCAAACACGTCGTTGATCTCTTTGTCGATCCGCAAATGCGGCGATGGAAAACGCTCCAAGTTGCTGAGCATGCCGTGGTGGTGCAGCAACTCGTTCGGCCGCACTTCCCAATAATCGAAATGCACGACCACGTAGCTGACGATGAACAGCACGCTCAAAATGCCGTTCACACTCCAATAAAACGCGGCGTTGGCCAGCGGTTTGAATTGTTTGACAAATTCGGTCACGGCCGGCAGCACATGCGGCTGATACTCAAAAAACAACAGCAGCCCCATCAACACCGCGGCCGCGAAGAAGAATAAGGTCAGCGATGTGGTGCGCGGAAAATCAAAAGCCAAGACAACCAGGTTCACCGCCAGAATGCCCAGAAAGAGCGTCGACATCACCGTGGAGGTTGTGTTGGCCGCATCGAGCGGATTCGGCGTGAAGCTCAAATAGCAGGCGGCCACGAGCGACATCAGCCACACTGGGTAGAGAAAAATGATCTTAGGATAGGAGATCAGCACAATCCGATCGGGAACTTTGTCCACCTTGGCGGCGGCCGTCAGCGCAGAAGTTTCTGTCACGTTGGTCATGGAATTACGCTTGCATGTTTCTGGTGCGAAATGCGACGATGATGTCTCATTCGTGGCCGCGTGAAGTATAACGTCTACCACGGCCGCCATGAAGTATTCGCCGACAAAAACATTTTATTGCGGATTATTCACCGGCCTCGGTAGAGGCGGCGCCGGAAACAAAGAGGTGAAGCTCACAGCGACGCGATCACAACCACGCTGACGCCCAAAAAGAACGCCCCGCAGGCGAACGTACCCAAGCGCATCAGCCAGTTGGGCCGCAACTCGCGCGGCAAAAGCGAAAGGTTGGCGTACAGCGTGTGCCAACTCGCAATGCCCAGCGACACGTTCATCAGCACGCCCGCGATCTTCAGAATGACCATCGGCTCGAAGAGGCTCAACGTGAAAAAACCCCACACGCCATAACCGAACAAGATGGTGTAGTAGACGTATTTCACGCGGTCTTCGCGCAGGCGGCTGGCTCGGCGACTACACGTCCAGATAATGTCGGTCCAGCGGCGCGCCAATTGATCGGCCGCGATGATTTGTCCGGGGGCGAGAATCAAAAAGCCAATCGAAAGCGTCAACGGCCACAGCAACTCGCGATAGGCGGGGTATCGATCGGCCATGCCGCCGGCCACCATGGCGGCCACGCGGTCGCCGCTCACCGGGGCGTGGCGAATGAACTCCAGCGAGAGCATGCAGGGCAGCGCCATGCCGATGAACGAGGCGGCCATCCAGATGACAAGCTGATCGCGCACGATGTGCCGAAACCAGCCGCGCCAGCGGCGCCGGCCCTCGGCATCGAGCCGAAACACCATGCCCACGTGCGAAAGCTTGATGTGCCGCCCGCCGAACGCGCTGGGAATCGCTCCCACCCGAGCGCCCATGCCCCAGCCTTTGTCGCGCGTGTAGTTGGAAAAGAGCGTGTTGCTCATGCCGCCCGCGCCGGCGATGGCCACCAGCGTCGCCACCATCGCCCAGTCGAGCGGAGGCAGTTTTCCTTCTTGCCGGACGTACGCGGCAAGCTGGACCGGCCGCAAACCTTGATGGGCGGTCCAGGCCCGAAAGGTGTCCGCCCACGGTGCCGGAACCTCGTCAAGACGAGCGTAACTGCCGCCGCCTGTACCTGTGATGACAAACCGATCGGGCCGCCAAGAGCGATCGGGAGCGATCGCGCCGCGCATCGTCAACGTGGCGCCGGCTGCCGCGGATTGAACCAAAAACCGATTCGGCTCGATCATCGCCACGGCCTGTTCGGTAACGCGCCGGCGAACGGGCAACAACGCCGGCGGCAGTTCGTCACCCAATTTGTACACTTCACGCCGGCCGTGACGCTCGACGACAAACGCCGTGATCAACGGCCGGTCGTTTTCGATGGTTCCTTTCACAATGCAACTGTTGTCGCCCTCGGCCACGCGGACATTGAAGTGCGGGCCGCTGACGATGGTATCCGCCCGGAGGGGTACGCTGCCGAAATCAACCAGCCCCACTGCCACCTCGCGCATCGTCCGTGGCGAAACGGTCAAGCCGACCGCCAGCACCAGATACGTCAACACGATGACGAGCTTGGTGGCCATCACGCGCTCCAGCATGCGATAGACGGTGCCGCCGAAGATGAGCGGCAGAAAAGCCGCCAGAAAAATCAAATAGCCGAGCACCTTGACGAGCTGCGTTTCGCTCATGGCCAGCCCGGCCAGCGAGGTCGTGGCGTGGCCGGGCAGATGGCCAAGTAGCGCCGCGGCCAACGGCACGGCGGCGTTCGAGGCGTTAAATGGCCAGATGGCCGCGAAGTCGATCGCCAGGTAGAGCCACGCCCAAAATCGCGGGCCGGGCAGCGTGCGGAAAAAACCGACCACGATCGGCTCGCCACAATAGAGCGTGTAGCGCATCATTTCCAGGTTGCAAAACACCTGCGCCACAATACTGACACTGGCGACCCACAACAGCGTGGCGCCATATTGTGCGCTGACCGCCGGGCCCGACAGCCATTCGCCCGAACCGACCGACGCCCCCGCCAGCAAAATGCCGGGGCCGAGCAGAGACTTCCAGGTTTGCCATCCGCCCGGCGGTGGAGGGGGCAACTCGCCGATGTTCCACGCCGCCAACGCGCCCGACCGCGGATTCGTGGCAGGCGTTTCCGCCGCAGGGCCGGTCGTCGCGGTTTGGCTCACGATCTGATCCTTTGCAAGGGACCGCTTGATAAAGAAATGCCGCCGCGCTCAAGCTAGACGCTCGCCTGGCCAGAGTCAAGCGGCCGGGCCAGTCTTGGAGTGCGGCGCGGCGCGCATTCTCACCAAGCGCGGATGGACCTTATTAAACTACGATTCACGCCTTGCGTTGCATCGCGGTGTTCGCGGAGCGATTGAAACCGCGAGAACCGCCGGCTGACCACCTGCCGCCAAGTCGTCTTGAGAACGGTCCAAGGGCGTTGGCTACGAGCCGGTGGGCAAGGCGGGTTACGCTAGTCCCGGCGACCATTGCCGCTGTGCCTCATAGATGGCAATGGCCACCGCGTTGGAAAGGTTCAAGCTACGCACTTGAGGGCGAATGGGTATGCGCAGGAGCTGTTCGCGGTGCGCGTCGGTGATGGTTTCCGGCAAGCCGGCGGACTCACTGCCGAATATCAGCACGTCGCCCGGCCGATAAGAAACATCAAGGTAGTTGCGCGTGGCCCGTTTGCTGAACAAGTATGGCTCACGGCCGCCGAGCCGCTCGAGCAGCGCCGGCCAGTCATCGACAACTTCCCACTCCAGATGTTCCCAGTAATCGAGGCCGGCGCGGCGAAGATAATAGTCATCGACACGGAATCCCAGCGGCCGCACCAACCACAGTTTGCAGCCGGTGGCCACACACGTTCGGCCCACGGCGCCGGTATTGTGCGGAATTTCCGGGTGATGCAGAACAATATGCAATAACGGTTCGTAATTCACTCACCGGCCGCGATTCAACGCGTTCAAAACAGGCAAAGACGAAGGGCAAACGATTCTTCGCATTGTGGCTAAATGGGGGAGCCAAGTCAAAGAGGATAAAATGCCGGGTGACAACCTTGACGTATCGAGCGAGCCGCCGGATCGGCATCGGGCTGAGAGTACACGTCGCAGGTTCGTGGGAGTGCATTTTGTTTGTTGCGACGTATATAGTCGCGTGTACATCAACCGCAGCGCCACCGCCTACGAAGGAAATTGCCCAAAGTGTGCCAAAAAGTTGCGGCTGCGTATCGGTCCCGGAGGCACCGATTCGCGATTTTTCACTGCATATTGAGCGGAATGGCGTTTTTCGGTAATCTTCTGAACCCTGAACCCTGAACCCTTTTCTAATGGAATACGAAGTCGAACGCTGCACTCGACACTGCGCGGCCAGCGGCCGCGAGTTGCTTGAGGCCGAGGAGTTTTTCTCGGTGTTGCTCAACGAGAAACGCGAGGTGCGCCGCCATGATTACGCCGCCGAAGCTTGGTCCGGGCCGCCCGACGACGCGCTCGCCTGGTGGAAGTCGCGCATGCCCACGCGCGAAGCCAAGAAAGGGCGACTGGCGCCCAACGACGTGTTGCTGCAACTGTTCGGCGAATTGGAGCACGCGCCCGAGCAAGCCGACATGCGCTATGTGCTGGCGCTGTTGCTGGTGCGGCGGCGCGTGTTGCGAGAGGAAGACGTGGAGCGAGACGAGACGGACGGCGAGTTTCTGCTGCTCTACTCACCTCGGGAAGAAACGAGTTATCGCGTCGCGGCACGTACACCAACCGGCGCACGCGCCGAGCAGATTCAGGCCGAGTTGGCCCGGCTGCTCTACGCCGACGCGACGTAACCACAAACGGAGCGCATCATGCGACTTTCACGATTGGCATTTCCGCTGCTGGCGACGCTGTTTTGCGCCAGCGGCGCCACGTGTCCGCAGGTGGTCAATACCTATGGCGTGACGCAGCCGCGCGTCTTGCCGCCCACGGCCACGCTCAGCGACGTCATCAACGCCGTCAACGCCAACACGGCGCGGATTCAATCGTTGGCCACCGACGACGCCTCCATCAGCGTGCCGTTCGTGCCCTCGCTTCGCGCGCATCTTTATCTTGACCGTCCGCGGCGCTTTCGGCTGACGGGCGAAACCATGCTCACCGGCCAGGAGGTCGATCTGGGGAGCAACGACGAGATTTTCTGGTTCTGGATCAAGCGCAATCCGCAGCCTTCGATTTTCTATTGCCGGCACGATCAGTTCGCCACCAGCCTGGCGCGCAACATGCTGCCCGTGGAGCCGGATTGGGTCATCGAAGCCCTGGGCATCGTCACGCTCGACCCGGCCGCTCAGCACACCGGCCCCGTGCGCAGCGGCCAGGGGCGATTACGAATCGAAACGGCCATCAATACCGTGCGCGGCCCGATGACGCGCGTGACCGAGGTGGACGAAAACCAGGGTTGGATTGTCGGGCAGCACCTCTACGACGCTCAGCGGCGGCTGGTGGCCAGCACGGTCGCCAGCCGGCACGGCCGCGAGCCGGCGACGGGCGTGGTGCTGCCGTCGCGAATCGAGATTCAGACGCCGGCCTCAGACACGGCGCCGCAGTTTTCCTTTCGGCTTGACCTGAAGAATGTTCGCGTCAACCAGTTGCCGGCCAATCAAGAACAACTCTGGACCTTGCCCCACTACCCAGGGGCGACGCCTGTGAACCTGGCCGATCCCAATCTGCGCATGGTCGATCCTCGCTACGATCCGCGGCCGGCGGCGCCTGCCGCCAACCGGCCGGCGGGGGCGCCGTGGCGTTGAGAGCATCGTGCCCCCCAGCCCGGATCATTCATCGGCCAATAGCCGACTTCGTAAGAAGTATGACCATCGTCGCGGTTTACGGCCAGAGCTCTCACGAGTTCTACTACGCTTTGGTGCGATCATCGAAAGCGGAACCGCGTAGACGCCAAGCATTAGGTTTTGCCCCTTCCGCGTAACTTGTTGGGCGCCCTTTCGAGAGGTTTTTTCTCGTCGGAATGCTGGACGCCGCTTGGTATTCGCGTCATAATGCTCGACGATACGTCTAATTTCGTTCGTTCCGCTCGCGGAGCGGAGGATTCCTCATGCGGTTAAGCGTCATTATCGCGGCTCATAGCGAGGGTCAGGCCCTCGCCAAGACCGTCGCGTCTTGTGTCGAATCCTGCGCGGGCCTCGATTATGAAATTCTCGTCGCCGACGACGCCTCCTGGGATGGTTCGCTGGAAGAGGTCGAACGGCGCTTCAGCCGCGTGCGCGTGCTGAACAACCTCGAACGCCAAGGCCCCGCGCCCACCATCGTGCCGCTCGACGTCGGCCGTTGGCGCAGCGCCGCCTTGCCTAAAGGCCACGGCTACCGCGTCGATCTTGAACATCATCGCGGCACCTGGCTGCCGCTCGATAAGCTGCGCGTCGTCGAAAAGGGGCCGCGAAGGTTTTATGAGTCGCCCGTGGCCATCGGCTGCGCGTTCGCCGTGCGCCGCTACGTCACGACATTCTCGCGCGCGACCAACACCAACCCCGATTACGTCGCTGGCTACAACAACTGGCAAACCAAGGTGGTCGAAGGCCGTGCCGATGGCAGCACGAACACGGTTTATTGCAACTACGTCAACGACCCGATCTTGGCCGAGCTTGCGCAGGGGGAACAAAGGGGACATTCTGGTTTTATAGAAAACCAGAATGTCCCCTTTACCTATTCCCCTTTACCTATTCGCAGAACCAGAACTTTCCGTAGCACGGTGCCCTGTTGACGCGTTATTCGCCCAGGCAAGGCTTCGTCTGTATAGACTCCCGTTAACGACGATGTTATGAATCCGTACCAATCTCCCGCGCCACTTACGAACCCCGTCACAGACTCCGATCACGGCGGATGGCCGCCCCGTCGTCATTCGCCTTCTATTACGGCGATACTGGGCTTTTGGTTTGCTGCAGTGATGCTCTCAAGTCTTATTATCTGCGCGTTTGGTGTTTCGCTCAGTGTCGCAATATTGCTCGTT
>DASVGM010000555.1:0-3652 GCA_036379555.1 Pirellulales bacterium
GCCGCAGACTACGACCTGAAAACCGGAGGCGCCTCGTTTTCTGATGACCGATTGGCGAAAACGAGCAGCCGCGCAGCCATTGACATCGTCGATGCTCTCCAACGATGCAGAAGCGAGCCGACGTTCAGCCAGTTGAGAGAAAATGTCCGCGCTTACTCGCGCGACGTGCTGCGTCTGCCAGTCCAGGATGCATGATGCCTACCGAGTAATAGTAACAGCAATGCCTACACACGATCATTCACAATTGAAAAAAAACACAAATTTCCTCGCCAAGTTGGCTTTCGCCACCCTCGCCGCGCTGGTGTGGCTGCCGGCGCAAACGGCCGCGGCGGCCGGCATCGCCGGCAGCCGCCCGAATATCGTGCTGGTTGTCAGCGACGATCAGGGCTATGGCGATCTGGGGCGCCACGGCAACCCGATCGTGCAGACACCCAACCTGGACCGCATGTACGATCAGAGCGTGCGATTTGATGATTTTCACGTCAGCCCCACCTGCGCGCCGACGCGCGCCTCGCTGCTGACGGGCCGCCATGAGTTTAAGAACGGCGTGACGCATACGATTCTCGAACGAGAGCGGTTGAACCTGCAGGCCACGACGCTGGCCCAGGTGCTCAAGGCGGCCGGGTATCGCACCGGCATCTTCGGCAAGTGGCACTTGGGCGATGAGGCGCCTTACCAGCCCGGCCGGCGCGGCTTTGAGGAGACGTTTATTCACGGGGCGGGCGGCATCGGGCAAACCTACGCCGGCACCTGCGGCGATGCTCCCGGCAACCGCTACTTCGATCCCGTCATTCTCCACAACGGAGCCTTCGAGAAAACCCAAGGTTATTGCACCGACGTTTTCTTCCGGCAAGCCCTGAACTGGATCGACGCGGTTCGCGCGAACGGCCCGTTTTTCTGTTATCTGCCCACGAACGCGCCGCATGCGCCGCTCGACGTGCCGCCGGAATATGAAAAGCTCTACGCCTCTCAGGTCAAGCCGTCGGCGGCCAGGTTTCTGGGCATGGTCACCAACTTGGACGAAAACGTCGGCAAGCTGCTCGCGCACCTGAATCATTTGGGAATCGAGCGACAGACGCTGGTCATTTTCATGAACGACAACGGCGGCACCGCCGGCTGCGAAGTGTTCAACGCGGGCATGCGCGGGCGCAAAGCAACCGCGCACAACGGCGGCACGCGGGCCATGTCGCTCTGGCGATGGCCGGGAACCTTGCGACCGGCGACCGCTGACGCGCTGACGGCGCACGTCGATATCTTTCCCACGCTGGCCGAACTTGCCGGTACGAATCTGCCCAAGTATCTCGCCGCGCGGCTCGATGGTTTCAGTCTCGTGCCGTTATTGGAAAATCCGCATGCTCGCTGGCATGAAGACCGCCTGCTGTTCACGCACGTCGGCCGTTGGCAAGCCGGCGCCGAACCGGAGAAGTTTGGCGCGTGCAGCGTGCGGTGGAAACAGTATCTGCTGGCGCGAGAGGACGCTCGTTGGGCGCTCTACGACCTGAAATCCGATCCGGGCGAAACGCGCGATCTGACGGAGACTCAACCGGACGTCGTGCGGCGACTGGCTGCGGTATATGACACATGGTGGGACGAAGTAAGGCCATGTTTCGTGAACGAAAACGCGTATCAAACCGCGCCGAAGATGAACCCGTTTCACACGCTGTATTGGCGGCAGTACGCCGGTCCCGGCCCCAATCATGTTCCACCGCCGAACGAATGATGAACCGGCCAGTGGCTTGTCCACGCTAAGTTTTCGGCTGCCGCGGAGCGCTAGCCGTGCGGGAAGAATGCGCTTCCTAGCCCGGCACCAATCGACTGTGACGGCTAGGTGTTTTGCGTCAATCGGAGAAGGTGTACATTGACGCACGAAGTTACCCTCTGGGTGGTGCTGGCCAGGGGCCCGCTAACGGACCTACCGATCCGTCAGATGTTCAAGCATTCCCGTCGGCTGCGCGCGGATGAGTGAGGACGGATCGGTCGAGCCGCGGCCCAACCGAATCAACCCGCGCGTCATCAAACAAAAGCTATCGAAATGGCCCAAGAAACGGGCCGAGCACCGCGGACTTTCCCCGCCGACGAAAACCTTTAGGCAGTCGGTGGTTTTGACTATTTAAACGGTATTGGGGCTAGCCGCCACGGGGGCGAAACAAAGCGCAACTCGCGGTGAAACCATGCAAAAAGTTTTTGCCGCCGATCGGTCCCATCTCGCCCTGGGCGAAAAAGCCGGCCACCGCGGGGGCGCCGAGCGCCTCGTGCAAAACTTCGGCGTCGTGGTGGGGCGCGTCGAAGAGCCGCGTGCCGCGGCCGTTGCAAGTAAAGAGCAAGGCGCCCGCGGCGCCGCCCGAGGCGGCGAGCAACTCGTGCAGGTCTTCGTCGGCGGTTTGCGCGTCGCGCACGTGAAACTGCACGGTTTGTCCGACGCGCGGATAGTCGCCAATCGCGATCGCCCCCGTCTGGCGATCGGCGCCAATACAATTTCGCACCAGAAAGTCGCCGCGGCCGAAGCGTTCTTGATATTCGTTGATGACGCGGCCCACGTGCAGCCCGGCTTGCACCAACTGCTGGTCGCGCGGCGATAACGTGTCGAACAATTCTTGCAGTTGCGCCAACGGCGGCTTGCCGCTGAGCTCCAAAATCAGATTCTGCTCCGCCTTGGTGACGACGAAATGGCGGCCGATGGGGCGACAGCCCTGCGAGACGACGGCCCGCACGTCGATCGAACCGTCGAGCAAAACGCCCACCGCGCCGGAATCCACCACGGCGTCGTTCAAAAGCAGGCGGTTCTGGCCGGGGCTAAAGGCGCCGCTGGCCATGCCTCCCAGCACCGGCACGCCGGGCTGATCTTCGTTCAACCGTTCCAACAACCAATCCGCCGGAAAACTGAACGGATCGGCCAATAACAAAAGCGCCGAACCGGCGGGCCAGGCGGCCGGCAGGTCGTCAGGCCAGCCGGAGACGGCGCCGCCTTCGGGGCTGCGCTCAAATTGCAGGCCAAGCGGACGCAACTTCACTCCGGGCAAGGCGGCCAGCCAGAGCGACAGCGCCGCGGCCCCTTCAATCTCCTGGCGCCCGCCGACAATCGATTCGCCCGTCGTGCCTAAGAGGCAGGCGGGCGAGAGCCTCTGCCGCAGTTCATCGCCGATGCGCCGGGCATGTTCCGCGTGGTGGGCTGAATAGAACGCGATCGCCAAATCGGCCGGCGCCGCGAGTTGTTCGCCGGCCTGCGAGCAGACTTCGGCGAGCGCCTCCGCGGTCGATTCGCGCGTGGAAAGCGCCGCGGCAAAACGCAAACCGACGCTGGTGCTGGCCTTCATTCCCTAGTTCCTTCGTAATGCGTGCTGCTAAAGAGGGCTTTGTAAACATCGGCCCATTCAGAGCCGGGCGGAATCACGCGCCGCCAATCGCTTTGCGACAGCGCCAGGTCGGCTTGCAGGTTTCCGAGCAAGCGGTCGGCCGCATCGCGGGTTTCTCGAAACAACGCCAGGCTGATGGCGCGGTCTTCCGGCGCGTAGTCGGCCCAAATATCGGCCGCGCCGAGCGCGTCGTTGCAATCCGCCACCAGCGCGGTGAGATGGTCGATCGCCCGTTGTCGAGCGGCTGCTCGGTCCATTTTAATCTTCAGACTGGCGGAAATGAAATATGATCGTCGTGG
>DASVGM010000556.1:0-9017 GCA_036379555.1 Pirellulales bacterium
TTGTTTTGTTACACACGCTCTATGGTTCGATATTACGGCGCGCCGCGAATTCGGCGACGAACTGCTCATGCTGGGCGGAGGCAAGCCCCTTTTGTAAACACTCCAGAACTTGCCGCACGTCACCCGACAACAAAGCCTGGCCATCGAGCCAGAGGCCGGGGAAAATGCGCGACCGATAAAGCCCGTCGGCGTCGGGCGAAAGCAGCCGATAGCGGCCGTCGGCAAGCAGATGCCAGCGTATCTCTTGTTCGTAGATCACCACGGCCAGATACTCCGGGACGCCCGCCGCCTGATAAAGATCAAATTTCTGGTGCAGATCGTACGAAGCGGTCGAGGCGCAAACCTCCGCGAGCAGTTCGGGCACTCCGTGGAGATACTTCCCTTCCTCCCACGATCGACCGCCGTATTCCGGAAGCAACCGCAGGTTCAAGTCGGGTTGCGGCGTGTCTTCGAGCAGGAACGACGTGGTGTTCCGCTCGCTGGCCGTGCCGGGCGTGTAAGCTTTGTACATCGTCAGCCAACCGCCGACGTCGGCGTCCATGCCACCATGGTCGACGGAAACTGGAGAAGGCATATACACGGTCCCTCCAATGAGCTCGGCGAGCTTGATGCGCGGATGAGCCTCCCAGCGGCGCAGGAATTCTTCACGATTCAATTGATCGCCCGCCCTGAGCGGCGGAGCTCGCTGTTCGGTCACAGTCGCCATGGTTCACCTCGTTTCTACGATTCTAAGCGCTGGCCAGGACAGCGCCAATTACGTTCGAGTAGATCGGGTGACTCCCCGCGGCATCTCGGCCGTTGGCGCGCTTCACAACGGCCGATTCAGATCGTACATGCGATATTTCTTGTAAATCTTCGCCCCGCCTTTCGCCAGCCCCTTGCGGGCCAGGTCGTTGTCTTCCGAAATCCAAGAGAATTCCGCCTCTTGAAAGCCCATTTCGAGGCCCTTGGGCGAAAGCGCCCTCATCAGCACCAGCCCCAGCCCCCAACGCTGATATTCCGGCACCACGTTGATGCTGATGATGCGCAGACGCACGATGTCTTTCTTCTTGCTCAACAGCCGCAAAAACCCAAACGGAAAAAGGCGGCCGCCAATCTCCTTGATTCTCGGATTGTAATCGGGCAACCCGATGATGGCCCCCACGGCCAAGCCATCGACTTCGGCGATGACCGCCAATTCGGGAACGATCAGGTGCTCCAGCGAGGCGGCCAGCTTGCGCATCTCGCCGGGCGGCAAGGGCACAAAGCCCCAGTTGACGGTCAACGTGCGGTTGTAAAGATCGACGAACGCCTCCACGTCGGCCTTAAAGGTTTTGCGAGTCGTGTGACGGATGACCGCGTTACAGAAGGATTGGGCCTGGGCGGCCAGTGGGTCGAGCCGCGCGGCCACGTTCGGCAGGTCGCCGCGCTCGCCGAGATAGGCGAACATGTCGTGCCCTTTGACGAACCCATACCCCTCCACCAGCGATTCATAATAGCGCGGGTTATACGTCATCATAAACGTGGGCGAACTGTCAAACCCGTCGATCAAGAGGCCGCACTCATAATTCATGGACGGATTGGCCGGGCCGCGCAGCGACTCCATGCCGCGCGATTTGAGCCAGGCGGCGGCGGCGTCGAATAAGGCGTTGGCCACGGCCGCGTCGTCAACCGCTTCAAAAAAGCCAAAAAACCCGCGCCGCTCATTATGAAACTGGTTGTGCTCGCGATTCACGATGGCCGCAATTCGACCGCAGACCTGCCCCTGACGCTCGGCCAAAAAGGTTTGGCACTCGGAATTATCATAAAAGGGGTGGCGTTTGTAGCCGAGCAGCTCGCGCTGGTTGGCCAAGAGCGGCGGCATCCAATGCGGATCGTCGCGGTATAGATCAAACGGAAAACGGACGAACCGGCGCCGATCGCTCCCTGATTGAACGGGACGAACTTTTACCTCTGGCATCATTTTGATTCTCGCGGGCCAATAATCGACAAAGCATACCCTGTCGAGCGGCGAATGCCATAGGCCGGATTATTCGCCAGCCGCCGCTGGGGCGGCGCACTTCGCGTAGCAGGACTCGTGAGAGTTCTGGCCGTGAACCGAACCGGGCCGGACTTCTCACGAAGTTTGCTACGGGCCGGTGAATAGTCCGGGCTAATCCAGCCAATCGCGCTCTCGCAGCCGCGCCGGCACGTATTCCTCCGTCACGTAGCTGATGTCTTTGCTCACCAGCGACTCGACTTCCAGCTTGAAGCCGTTCGCCAGCAGCTTTTGGATTTCTTTCTGCCAGCCTTTGTGGTTCGTAAACCACGGGTAGCTGGCGATCTGCTTGGCCCGCTTGATGTCGGTGTCGTTCAGATCGATCTTCACGCTGTTCGAGAGCTCGCAGCGCTCAAAGTCGATCGACCGCAGGCCGATGTACTTGGCGTCGGGAATGGCCATGCGCGTGGATTCAAAGGCCAGATTGATCGAGCCTTGCTTGATGACGCTGAAAATGTAGTATCCCCAGGGATCGTTGTCCAACAGGCAGTAGATTGGCAGCTTGAGTTCATTGTGCAGTCGCGAGAGGATGCGCCGCACGCCGCGCGGCGGCTGTCCGGCGCCGTGCGTCAGGAGGCACTTGTGTTCTTTCCAAAACTTGTCTTCGTTGAAGCGCCGCCAGACGGTGTCTTTTTCGACGTGCAAGATGAATTTGGCGTCGCACTTGGTGAACTGAATCACCTCCGGCTCGACGATGGACGGAATGCTATAGCCCGCCGAGCCCATCCGCGAGCAGTCGATCTCGTCGCCGCTGTCGATGAGCGTCAGGGAGCCCACCAGGTTGCCGCGGTTTGAGGCGAAGACGTGCAGTTCCTCGCGCAGGCTGGCAAGCGAGACCTCGACGTCTTCAATGATCGGATCGCATTCGTCCTGATCGGCGAAGGTTTCTTCTTTGGTGCCTTCGATCGTGTGCTTGAGCAGGTAGTAGAGCCCTCGAATGCTGGTGGTCTTTTGCTCGTCGATGAGTCGCTTGCAGCCGCTGGCCACCAGCAAGGTTTGCATGTAGGCTTTGGCTTGCGCGACGTTGAAGAGCTGGCGTTTATTTTTGTTGCCGCCCATTTCGATGTAACGCTTGGTTTTGTTGTAGCGCACGTTGGAAAGCGAGCGTGCGGGAATCTCCAGAAACGGCTCACGTTTTTTCTCCGCGGCCGCCACCACGCCATCGGCGAGGTTTTTCAGGTCGCCCAGGGTCTTTTTATCGCGTTTGCCCACGGCCGCGTTGGCCGGCTTGCCGCTATCGGTTGTCGTTCGTTTTTTGGCCATAATATTAAGTATTTAGGTAATTCAGTTTCAAACCACGGATAACACGGATGGGCACGGATAAGATGACCGCCGTCTCCAACCGGCCAGCCACCGATAATCGACCTCATCAATACTATTTAAATTCGATTGCCGCTCGTCGTCACTCACTCACTCACTCACACTCTCTCTCAATGACGTTAATTCCCGGTATGACCATACCCGCCGTTGCGTCGATGCCTCCGCCAGTATCCGTGCCCATCCGTGTTATCCGTGGTTCCACCCGTCGATGCGAATTGTCAAACGTCTCGGCAGGTCAGTTTCAAACCACGGATAACACGGATGGGCACGGATAAGAAAAGGAGGCAATGGTTATCGGACGATTCGTTTCCAACCAAGCTTTGCGTATTTGAAGTTCAATAGTAATGCGACTTGCAAATCGGTGATGGCAAGGTAGCCAAGCATCTGCGCCATGTTGGTATCTGTGAACGCACTGATGACTTTCGGATCGACGACGACCGAATCATCCACAATCAAATCGGGGACGAGCGTACCGATGAGATGCCCGTCGTAGTGTACCGCAAAGCGCTTCTGTTGTTCGACCTTGTGACCTCGCTTCAGTAGTTCGATGACCAATGCCCTTTCATAGATTTTCTCGCTAAGCCCTGGCTTTAAGGCATTCAACACCGTCATCGCCGCACCGATTATCGACTCCGTCAACTCCCCATGAACCAACTTCTCACCCATAATCGATTACTCTCTCATACACTTTGAACGACGTTGATTTCCGCGCGGCCATGTCCCTCGGAACAATTCATACTTCCGTCAGTATCCGTGCCCATCCGTGTTATCCGTGGTTCTCCCCTACCTCTTCATCAATCTGCTTGATAATCAACACGTTACTCCCAAAATCTTCTTCCTCTTCTTCCACAATCTTGCGGCCGCGGTCGTCGAGCTTCACGTCGGCCTCGGCGGTCTTGCGTTTGGCGACCTCCATCAGTTTGTCGAAAACCTCGTCGCGGCTGGCCTTGTTCAAGTCGCTGACCGCGGTCGCCACTTCCCCCAAATACCGCAAAAAGAGGCTCCGCCGCTCCCCTTCTTGCTTCACCTTCAACCGCCGGCGCAAGTACATGTTCAGCTTGCGGCCCACGGCCTGCAACGCCAACCGCAGCTCCTTTTGAATCTCCGGATACGACGCCACCGCCTCCTTCGACTCGCTCGTGAACGGCACCCAGACGCTGGCCACGTGTACCATGATCGTCACCGGACCATTCGGCAACGAGCCGCGCGATTGCGATAGCCCATAGGCGCGCCAGTTGGTGCCGGCGATCATCTGCGTGATGGCACACGCGCCGGGCTGAAATTGCAGCGGCACGCGATTGGCAAATCGCATCACGTTCATGGTCTGCCCCTCGTCGAGGCTGACCGAACGCATGGCCGCGTGCAACTTGGCGATGTCGGCCGTCTTGAGCTTGCTCGGCGTGATGCGCTGGCCGAGATCGGCCTCTTTTAGAATCTTCTCGGCGCCGTCCGGACCAACGCCGTTGAACGTGCTGATCAAAAACTGCCGCAAGCTGCGGGCGTCGCTTTCCGACAGCAACTCCGTCAACGCTTCCAGCGAAACCTTTTGCGCGGTGCTCACGCCACCGTAAGCCAACGCCGCCTCGACAACGAACGGGTTGCCGCGATAGACCGACGGCGGACGCGTGGCCGCCACGTAAAACTCGCCGGGCACCACCTTGTGCAACCCCTTTAGCAACAACTCTTCGCCGATCGGCACCAGACAGTCGGTCGCCGGTGGGCCGATCTTCGTCTGCTGGATGGACTGAAACAGCGCGTCGGCCTCGTGCCGGCCGATTTTCGTGGTCGAGGCCCGCATGCTTAGTTTGGCCGTTTCGCAAATTTTGCGGGCCACCGCCGGGCTGACGCGCGAAAAGCTGGTGGTCAAAAACTGCGCCAAGGTCGTGGCCTTGGTGTCTTTGAGCATGGTCATCAGCCGGCCCAATTCCACACCGTAAGGGTGTGGCTTGATCTCCTTGGGTTCGGGCGGCAGCGCCGTGGTGGCCCGTTCATAAAGCGTTTCGTTTCCTTCGGGATCTTTGTAGTGCAGTGTGACGTGCGGGTTGGCAATGGCCGTTTCTTCAAGGTATTCATCGACGCTGCCGCGGCCGCGCTGATAGCGGGCCTCCAGTTCGATGGTCACGCGCGTGCCGTGATCGAGCTCGATCCATTCGATCTCGTGCTTTTCAATGACCTTGAGGCCGGCCTCGCCGGGCGGAATCTCAACCCCATCGCCTTTGCCGTTGAGAATTTCGGGTTTGTTTTTTTTGGTATCGATCTGAATCTCATAATAATGCGCGGGCTTGCGCGGCGACACTTTGGAGATGATCTTCACCGGTTTGCCGGTGGTCAGCACGCCATACATGCCGGCCGCGCTAATGCCGATGCCCTGCTGTCCGCGGCTCATGCGCAGGCGATGAAACTTGGAGCCGTAGAGCAGCTTGCCGAAGATATTGGGAATTTGGGCCTTCAAGATGCCGGGGCCGTTGTCTTGAATGCCCACCTTAAAACGGTTGGGCGAGGTTTGCTCAACATGTACCCAAACTTCGGGCAAAATGCCGCCCTCTTCGCAAGCGTCGAGCGAATTATCGACGGCCTCCTTGATGGTGGTCAGCAGGGCCTTGCGAGGGTTGTCGAAACCCAGCAAGTGGCGGTTTTTGGCGAAAAATTCGCTGACGGAAATATCGCGTTGACTGGCGGCCATCGACTCAGCCGTGGCCCGGCGTCGGCGGCTTTCGCGCGGCGCGCCGCCGTTTCCGTTATGGTTGTCGTGGCCGTTTGAGCCATGATCGGCGCCGTTTACCTCGGCGCCGTTGCGTTCAGTCTTGGCGGTGTCCGCGGATTCGTTGAGAGGGGTTTCTTCCTTGGCGCCGATCAATCTGGGCCTCCGTGCGTTCAATTTACGAGCGTGCTGTATCAAATGGTGGTTGCCGCGGCTAGGCAACGACGGGGATTATGCCGCGCCAGGGTGCCGCGTGGAAAGAACAATTCGGACTACTGCCTGGTCCAGACTTCATCTTAGGGTTCGACGCAACTGGAGGATGGGCCTCCTGGCCCGTCACGTTCGCTTGGTGACGGGCTAGGAAGCCCATCCTACACGGCGACCGCCCCTACGGCACCCGATAATTTGGCGTGGACAAGGCACTGGCCAATTATAACGGCCGAAGGGAAGCAGTCCCAGGCGGGTTCTGCAATTCAGACGTCAACGTAGCGGGCTGCGTATTTGTCCGTGTTACCCGGCGATCCAGTTGACGAAAACCGCCTCATACCGTATCCCTAAAGTGGTTGTGGCTTCGCGCCTGTGGCTAATTCACGCGCCGTTTAGAGTAACCCGGAGCGAAAGGCATGCCGTCGGAAGAAAGTGTCGAGCAAACGCTCACGCAAACCGAAGACGACTTGCGCCGGGCGAGCGAGCGCAGTTTGCAGCCGACTCGGCCCCCACTCATGGTGCCGGGCTATCGACCTGAACGCTTTCTCGGCGCCGGCGCCTATGGCCAGGTGTGGGTGGCGGTCGATACCAACACCGGCCGCCGTGTGGCCATCAAGTTTTATCTGCACCGCGGCGGGCTTGATTGGACCGTGCTCACGCGCGAAGTCGAACGCCTGGCGCTGCTCTTCGCCGACCGCTACGTGGTGCAACTCATCGAAGTCGGTTGGGACAGCGATCCGCCCTACTTCGTCATGGAGTATCTCGAACGCGGCTCGCTGGCCGACCTGCTTAGCGCCGGCCCGCTGCCCGAAGCCGAAGCGGTGGAGATGTTTCACGACGTGGCCATTGGGCTGGTTCACGCCCAGGGCAAAGGCGTGCTGCATTGCGACCTGAAACCGGCCAACGTGCTGTTGGATCAAGACGGGCGGCCGCGGCTGGCGGATTTTGGTCAGTCGCGTTTGTCGGACGAGCAGTCGCCGTCGCTGGGCACGTTGTTTTACATGGCCCCCGAACAGGCCGACTTAAAGGCCACGCCCGACGCCCGTTGGGACGTTTACGCCCTGGGGGCGCTGTTGCACGCCATGCTCACCGGCGGCCCGCCGTTTCGCAGCGCCGAGGCGCTGGCCTACATCCAGGAGGGGCAGGGGTTGGAGGAGCAGTTGTCTCGTTATCGCGAGTGGATTGAGCAAGCGGCGCAATCCACCGCCCACCGCCATGTGCCGGGCATCGACCGCGCCCTGAGTGAAATCATCCATCGTTGCGTGGCCGCCGAACCGCACAAGCGGTACGCCAACCCCCAGGCGGTGCTCGACGCGCTGCACGCGCGCAACGCCCGCCGCGCGCGGCGGCCTCTGCTGGTGGTCGGACTGCTCGGCCCCATGCTGCTCTTGATGGTGGTCTCGTTCTTTGGCTACAAGGTGTTTGAAACGTCGTTGGCCGAATCGCGCGATTTGCTCTCTCGCCGCGCGTTGGAAAGCGATCGTTTCGCGGCGCAGTTCGTGGCGGAGAACGTGGCCCGCGAGATCGACGAGCGCTGGCAGACGTTGGAACGCATCGCCGACGACGATCCCTTTCGCCAGGCCGTGGTCGCCGCCACGCAAAGCGGCATCTCGTCCAAGGCCGCCGACCACTTGCAAGCGTTTCTCGACCGGTTCGACAAACAACTGCGACTCGCCAATTCCGGCTCCTGGTATGTGCTCGACCGCGACGGCATTCAGCTTGCCCGCAGCCCCGGCGAGGAGCATGTTCGTGGCATCAACTACGCCTTTCGCGACTATTACCACGGACAAGGCGCCGACCTGCCGCGTGAGTCGCGCCCGGAGCCTTTGCGGCGGCCGCACCTTTCGATCGTGTTCACCAGCGAGGCCACCGGACACCGCACGGTGTCGCTGTCGGTGCCGATCTTCAGCCGCGACGTGGACATGGAGCGCGGCGAGGTTGTAGGCGTGCTTTGTCATGCGGTCGAGCTGGGGCATTTTGCCGAGCTGCATGCCGACGAGCGTTCGGGCAATAATCAGGTGCCGGTGTTGGTCGATTGCCGTAGCGATGAGAACGGCCGGCGCGGGGCCATCTTGGAACACCCCGGTTTGCGTTCGCTGTTGAAGCAAAACGCGCCGACCGACGATCGTTTTTACCTATCGACCGGCGCGATTGAGCGTCTCAACAAGCTGCGAGAACTGCGTCAAGAGCCGCATTCCGACGATCCGGCGGCGGCCGAGCGGCTGAACGCGCTGGCGCGCATCGACGACTACCGCGATCCGATCGGCGGCGATTACGACGGCCATTGGCTGGCCGCCGCCGAACCGGTGGAAGTGGTCGGACGGAGCGATATGCAAAGCCGCGACACCGGCTGGGCCGTGATCGTGCAAGAGCGCCACCAGGCCGCCGTGGCGCCGGTGGATGATCTCCGCCGACGGCTGCTGTGGCAGGCCAAGGCGGCGACGACGCTGGTGGCGGTGGTGTTGGCGGCCTTGTGGGGATTTTTGATTTCGGTGCTCAACGAATCTCCGCATTTTCGTTGGTTTGCGCGGCTGCGCCGGCAAGCGGGCCTCACGCCGCCCGGCAACACGCCCGACTCCGCCAGTCTAACCGGCTCGCTACGTCCCTCGCTGAGCATGCGCTCGGTTCGGCCGCCCGCCGAAACCCAGCGGGTTGATGCCGATACCGGACAAAAAAATGGCGAGTGAGGCTATCCAAAAACTCGTCGTGGGGCGGGCCGCCGGCCCGACTGGAAGCGAAAGACGGCTCGGCGCGCCGCCCCACGATACGCTG
>DASVGM010000557.1:0-4132 GCA_036379555.1 Pirellulales bacterium
GAGGCGCCGTTGGTCTGAATGACGAGCGAGTCGAGATTGGCGGGCAGCCAACCGCGGCCATAAGGGCTATTGTCGAGGTTTTCGATGGTTTTGATGCCGCCGTAATCGCGCATCACGGGCGAGCCGGCGGCGTAGTTTTCCGTCACCGCGATGTTCCATTGATAGGCGCCGCTGGCCAGCGCACCGGCGTCAATCTGCTGGGCGAAGCGGACGACTTCGCCCGGCGTGGCGCCGGCCGCGCTGTAATAGATCGGCGTGCCGGTGTAAACCGTGTTGCCGGCGGCGTCGGTGAGGGTAAGCTGCGCGGTGATGCTGGTGGCGCTGGCGACCGTGGCGGAAAGCGTATCGTCGGCGGAGAAGATGGGATGAGGTTCGTTGACCTGCGCGAGCTGCATTTTGCCGGGCGCGTCGTTGGAGGGGCCGGTTTTGAGCTGTAGGTTGCCGTTTGGCGGATCGACCTTGGCCGGGGCGTCGACCGGATCGCAGCCGCAAAAACACATGCAGGGTTGCGGATCGTGAATCTTGATGGTGCCGAGCGCGTCGGCCTCGAGCTGTCCCCAGGGTTGATGTTGATCCTGAACGGTGGCGACAACGTCAAATATCTTCGATGTGGTATCGGGCTTGTCGCCTGGAAAATTATAGGTGGTGACGGGAAAGTCGAACGTCGCGCTGGTGCCGAGAACGGTATAGCCCACGCCTGTGTTGACGTAGTCGCCTTGGCCATGCGCGCGCTCCTGATGGTCTTTTAGCGGCGTGGTGGTGTCGTCCTGCGTAGAGACGTTGACCATGGTGTACGGCCAGACGCCGGCCACGCTGACGACAAAATTGAACGGGGTGCCGCCTTCGCCGGTGACGTCGCTGTCGCTAAGCGACTCTCCTTGGTCGCTGACCTCGTTCAGCGGCGAGACACCGATGCCGCCTTTGCCCGGCGTGGCGCCCGCCGCCGGTTTTGGCTGCTTGGCCCAGACGGCGGGCGTCATGACGTCGATCGTGGCAATATGCAGCCGGGGGTCGTCCGGCGATTCGCGGAATTTGAAATGGTCTTTGCCGCTGAAACCTGGACTGGGCGTGTACTGGAAAGAACCATCGGCGTGCATCTGGATCGACCCATGCGCCGGTTGATCGACAAGCGTGGCCGAGAGGTTTTGTCCGGCGGCTCCCGCCAGCAGGCCGTAGTCCGTGCCAACGACGAGCGTCACGTTTTGCTCGTCGCGATAGGACGCAGTGGGCGTGATGGAAAGCAGGCGGCGTTCTTCCAGCGGCTGCACTGCCGGCACGCGCGTCCGGCGTGGTTTTGGGCGTGCTTTATCATCGGCGCTCAACCACGGCGGCAGTGCGAGCATTTTCCACAGCGTTGTGAGTTTCATGGGTTCGTCCTTCTCTTTGAAGTTTGTGGCGGGTTGTGTCACGGCGAGGGATCAGGATTCAGAGATGGGAGATTCTCTGGTTTCATCTGAGGGCACTGTAAGCTTGAGCGAGGTTGGTCCAAAGGTTTGCGGAGTCGTGCGGCCCTTGAATCGGGATTGCAGAAAGGAAGGTCGCTCCGCGACAAAGAAAAGCGGCGATGAATCTCACGCACTCCAAGATGAGCGGAAGGATGCCGACGAGCGGGGCGGAGTGCCCTCACCCCGGCCCTCCCCCGGAGGGAGAGGGAGAAAGAAATCGCCCTTACGCCAAATGCGCGCAGCGCGAGCGGAAGAGCGCTGCGCGATTGTGCGCGAACTTTCCACGCCACGATTGCGAAAGCGAATGTCTCGTATTGTGCGCACGAAAGCCTTCCTATCGCTCAGCCGAAACGGCCACTGAGCAAAAGACCGGCCTCTCTCTGGTCCCACAGAGTTCGACGCGCTTTGGGCCGGCGACTGGCGGAACGCCAATCGCCGACTCCAACGGCGATCACTCTACGCGGTGCGGTCGCCGTTCGTCAAGCAAACTAACAGATTTGTAATTGTTTCTTGTGTTGCGTTTGTTTGTCCACCGAAAGCGCGCCGAATCGGAACTTTCCGCCGCCGAGGAGCGTCGAAGAGTTTGTGTACTTGATTTTAGTTCTCCACACGTTTCAGAGGCCGCCATCCCCGCAAGAGTAATTGGTGTCAAGGGCCTGCCGCGACATTATCACCGTCCAACGCGATGAATCAGCCACGGATGGAACACGGATGGAACACGGATGAAAGAGAGATGTCTGCCAACTGCCGGATGTCGGCGACACGCGTGTCGTCAACCGAAAAAACGGTCTTGAACCTTGGCGACACGCGTGTCGTCGACCGAAAAAACGGTTTTGAAGCCTGGCGACGCGCGCGTCGTCGACCGAAAAAACGGTTTTGAAGCCTGGCGACACGCGCGTCGTCGACCGAAAAAACGGTTTTCAAGCTTGGCGACACGCGCGTCGTCGACCGAAAAAACGGTTTTCAAGCTTGGCGTCGTCGTCCACGATCGACAGGCTCCGGCCACGCCTTAGGCACTGCGACGTAAACGCGGGATGCGAAGCCTGATCGTCGGCGCCTCGGTGCGCGCTTCGTCCAGCCGCCGCCGATAAACCGATAAAATGTCGCTGCGCGTGAGCATCCCTAAAACCCGGTGCGGCGCCACGCGCGAAACCACCGGCAAACGCCCAATTCCGTGGTTCACCATGTGGTCGGCCGCCTGCCGCACCGTGCAGTCGTCGTAAACGTATTTGGGCAAACGCCCGACCACGTCGCGAATGCGGCTGCCGTCAGGGTCGGTCAACTTCACCAGGTCGCGGCGCGTTACCACGCCTACCAGCACGCCCTTTTCATCAAGCACCGGAAAGCCTTGGTGCGTCGTGCCTTGCGCCCCGCTCGCCAGCCACTGCCGCACCTTGGCCACCGTATCGTCGGCCTTCAGCGCGACCACGGTGGCGGAACAAACCTGCCGCACCAGCACCTGCTCCAAAACGTCGGCCACGTATTCGGCCGGCGGCGAGACGCCGCGGCGGGCGATCTTCTCGGTCATGATCGAGTTGCGCATCAACAGGCAGGAAACCAGGTACGACGCCGCGCAGCCGGCCAAGAGCGGCAAAAGACCCAAGGGCTGCAGCGTCGTTTCAAAGGCGAACACGGCCGAAGCCAACAGCGCCCGCGACGCGCCGGCGAACAACGCCGCCATGCCCACCAATGCCGCCACGCGCACGTCAACGCCGGCGTCAGGCAAGATCCACAGGGCCGCGGCGCCCAGCGCGGCGCCCAAGCCGCCGCCGATGGTGAAAATCGGCGCCAGCGTTCCGCCGGAGGTGCCGCTGCCCAAGGCGATCGTCCAGGACACGAATTTCAGTCCGCACAACAAAAGCATGGCTTGCAGCGGCAACCGGTTGGAAATAATGTCGGTGATGTTCTGATAACCGACGCCCAGCGTGCGCGGATCGAAATAGCCGATCACGCCCACGGCCACCGCTCCCACGGCCGGCCACCACATCCAATGGATCGGCAGGTGGTCAAAGGCGTCTTCCACGGCGTACACGGCGCGCGTGACCAACACCGCCGCCACCCCCATCGCCGCTCCCAGCAAGATGTAAATGGCGAGCGCCGTCGCGGTCGGATGCACGAGATTGGGCATGGCGAACACCGGCCGCACCCCCTCAAAGAGCATGCGAATGCCCGCCGCCGCCGAACTGGCCAAGGCCACCGGAATGATCGACCGCGGGCGAAACTCAAACAGCAATAGCTCAATGGCCAGCAACACCGCCGAGACCGGGCTGCCAAACGTGGCCGCCATGCCGGCGGCCGCCCCGGCCGACAGCAGCGTCTTACGCTCCGCCGAAGTGGTTTTGATGGCCTGCCCCAGCAGCGAGCCCAGCGCCCCGCCCGTGGCGATAATCGGTCCTTCCGCGCCAAACGGCCCGCCGGTGCCAATGGAAATGGCCGCCGAGATGGGCTTCAAAAAGGTCAGCCGCGCCGGAATGCGACTTTCGTTCGTCAACACCTGCTCCATCGCTTCCGGAATACCGTGGCCACGGATCGCTTTCGACCCATAACGTGCCATCAGGCCGATAAACAACGCGCCGATGACCGGAACGGCGATCACCCACAATCCCAAATGGTTGTTCGCCGGCGAGGCGAGCGAGGTCTTGAAAACGCCGAAAAAAGCGATGTTGGTGATCAGGTTGATCAGCCCC
>DASVGM010000558.1:0-10373 GCA_036379555.1 Pirellulales bacterium
GGGCCGACCGCTGGATGTTGCAAATGCTGCTGGCGCGTGCCCACATCGACCTCGCTTGGCAAAAGCGGGGCGGGGATTGGGCCTCCGAGGTCACGGAGGAAGGATGGAAAGGTTTTGAAAAACACCTGACGAAGGCGCGGGCGCTGTTGTTGCAGGCCTGGAAAGAGCATCCCGAACTGCCCGAGGCCGCTGAACTACTGATGACGGTGACGACGGGCGGCGGCGGCGCGGCCGGCGAAGACGCGCGGTTTTGGTTCGATCGCGCGGTGGCGGTCGATTTCGATTTCCTGCCGGCGTATGAGGCGTTGCTTTGGGATTTGCGGCCGCGCTGGCATGGCAGCCATGAGGCCATGCTGGCCTTCGGCCGCGAGTGTCTGGCCACCAGACGCTTTGATACGCAAGTGCCCTCGCAACTGCATCGGGCGCTGTGCGATATCATCTCCGAATCGAGCGACGCGCGCGACGCCTGCGCCGTCGAGGGCCTGTACGAAGACTATTTGACCTTGTTCGACGGCTGGCGTTCCACCGCCGATCGCGATGCCGCCACGCATGGCACGGACACCACCCACCTGTGCGTCGCTTGGCTCACCGGACATGACGACGAGGCCCGCCGCTTGCTCAATCAATTGGGCGATCACGTCTCTCCGCACCAGTTTCATGATTTTCATCTCACCTTGAGCGATTGCCGGCTGGCACTGGCGGACGAAAAACGGGCGCCGCCCGGCGAACGCTGGGGCGAACGATTCACTCGCTGCGACATCGAGCGCATCCGCTTCGCGCCGGAAGTCAACTGGCTGCTCATTTTTAGCCCAGGTTTCGGGGTCAAAGCTTTCGATCTGTCGGGCGGCGGGCAGCCGATATTCGACCTGCCGCGCCTGGTCGAGAAGAAATCGCTGCGCGACGTCGATGTTTCGCCCGACGGCAATCTGTTGGCGTTGATCGTCGTCGACGAGAAGAATTTCAATACCGGCAACGTGGTGTTGTGGAACGTGGTTGACAGTAAAATCCGCGCACAACTGCCGATCTGGTCGCAATCCTATGCCAATCGGCTCCGTTTTTCGGCCGATGGCAAACTGGTGGCGGCCGGCTTGATGAACGGCGGCGCTCAGGTGTGGGACGTGGAAACGACCCAGCGGCCTTCGTGGGGAAACTGGCGTCCGAACAACAACTGGATTGAAGCATTGGCCTTCACCTCGGATGGCCGGCGGTTGGCGGCGGTCGGCGCCGATTGGAAGGTGACCTTGTGGGATTTGCCAGGCCCGAAAAGCACCCTCGCCGCGCCGCCGGCGGCGGCCAAGTGGGGGCGCTATGCCGGCCTGCCGCGCAACGTGGCCTTTTCGCCCGATGGCCGTTGGCTGGCCATCGGCCATGACGAATGTGAAATCTGGAACGTCGCCGAAGGCAAATGCGTCCGGCGATTGGCCGGTACGTTGGCGGCCTGGTCGCCGGATGGACGCGCTTTGGCTACCGGCGGCGGCGAGTTGTACAACGCCGCGCGGATTTGGGACGCCGAAACCGGCGAGCTGAGGGCGAAGCTCGACGGCGGCCACGTTCACCAACTAACCTCGCTGGTATACAGCCCCAACGGCCGCCGCGTGCTCACCGGCAGCGCCGATCCAAAAGGCATTTGCGAGGGCGTCGTCCGTTGCTGGGACGCGGCCAGCGGCGAAGAGGTGTATGATTTCAGCGGGTGTGTTGAATGATGCGTATCATGGGCATGTTCTCGCCAGAAAAGACGGCTAAAGCCGTAAAGCGGTGATGAATCACCGCACTCCAAGGAACCCTAATTCGGCAGCTTCTTGAGATCGTCGCTGAGCACGTCGTCGCTTTTTTCGTCGTCGTGCTTGTGGGCGTCGGCCTTGGTGTCAGCGGGAGGCGTCTTCTTCTTCACGATCTCGCCGCGGCCAAGGTGGATCTTCTGATAGGTGCTGTCGGAGACGACATAATACCAATCGGCGAAACGGCTGCTCAGCTCCTTGGCCGTTTCCTTGCCCTTCTTCACCTTGTCATTATACTCCTTCTGTTTCGCTTCGTTCTCTTTGGTGATCCGTTCGCGCTCCAACTGTTCGGGCGTTTTAGGCTTGACCAGTTCGGACTTGTCTTTGTCGCTCTTCGTCGAGCCGGTTGCGGACTCCTTCGCCTTCTTGTCGGCGTTCTTCTCCGCGGCATCCGACTTGGTGGAGTCTGGCTTGGCGGAGTCTGCCTTCGCCTTGGGCGACTCTTCGTCAGCCTGTGCCAGCAGCCCCGCGGCGTCGGTCAGGCTGGCCTCGTTGGCCGATGTCTTGGCCGCGTCTTCTTTGGCCTGCTCTTTGGTTTCAGGCGCGGTCGATTCAGGTTGCGCGGCGGGCGTCTCGCCCGGCAACGGCGTCAGCTCGGGCTTGGTCAGCAGGTCTTCGTTGAACTGAGCGGTGACCATGATGAAGCGATTGGCGCCCGATCCTTTTTTGGCGCCGTCTTCCTCGCCTTCCTCGTGGGCGGCTTCGTCGTTCTTGGATTCGTCCTCGTCGCTACCGGCGGTGATGCCGCCGAAACGCAAGGTGTATTCCACCCCGTCTTTGGTCCCGCAACGAATCTCGCCCTCATTGGAATAAATGCCGACCTCGCCGCTGTCGTTTTCGGCCACGAAAAATCCGTGTGGAACTAGCGATGCCTGCGCTTCCTTGTTCGCCGCCAGTTCGTCGCCGGCGCGCAGGTCGGCGGCCAGCCCCTCCGGCTTGCGGCGAACGTCGACGATCTTCAGTTCGTCCAAGGCGTTCTTCAGATCGTTCAGTTTTTGTGAGTCCAACTCCTCTTCCGCGGCCAGCGCCTCCGGCACGTACTCTTCGCCGCGAAAGACTTCCAACTCCTCCAACTTCCACTTGGCGTCCTTGCTATCGTACAGCACCTGGATCTTGGCGCGGGGCGTGAGCGCCACTCGCGCGCCGCTGATGTCGAGGGAGTAATCGTTGAACGAGACTTTTTCAATGTCAAACGAGTTGAGCTTGAGTAGATCTTTTTCGATCCAATCTTCAAACTTCGTCGAGAATTTATCGGTCTTGATTTTGGCCACGTACACCTGGTCTTTGCCGGGGTAGCGCACGTAGTGCAAGTCGGGCTTGTCTTTGACGCCCTTGCCGATGATGATCTGCGCCAGCTTTTTATTCCCGCCGGCGCCTTCCATCGTCACACGCTTGCCGACGCCGGTGGTGCCGGCCGTCAGCGACTTGGGATCCGGGTCGATCACGCCGTAGGTGGCGTGCGTCGTGGGATCGTCGCTGACCAGGTTGACCTTCTCGGCGGAAGTCAATTCAGCGGCGGCCTCGCCAAGCTGCTGACTGGCGTCGGCCGGATAATCGTCGTGCGAGGGAATGCGCCAAACGCCGTTCTCCTGCGCCACCTTGAACTGCTTGAGCGCGAGCTTGTCGGGGTCGTAGTCGATAATGTCCAGCGATTTGGCCGCATCCGGGCTGAACTCGTCGAACAGCTTTTTTCCGACCACCAACTCGTTGGTGACGTCGCTATCGGCGGGTCCGACGTGCGACCAGATTCCCACGGCGACGGCGATCACCGCGCCGGCCACAAAGGCCGTTGTTTTACCTGTCTCGTTCATTGCTCACCATTAGCGCAAACGGTTTCGTGAAACGCCTTCGCGCTCGTGCGCGCGGCGGTTGAAGAACACACCCAAGCCGACCAGCATCGGCAAGAGCGGCGGCAGCACCACCACCCACATCTTGTACCAGTCTTGCTCGCGCGTGATCTGCAGATTGAGCTCGCGCTCGATTCTCGTAATATCGCGATCGCGGTCTTTTTCCAACTTGCTTTTGACCGCCGCCAGCCGCATTTCGCCGTTGCGCTGCAGCAACTGCAGCCGCTGCATATACTCCAGCCGGTTCATGTCGTCGCGGCGTTTTTCCAGATCGGCGACCTTCTTGTCCAGGTCGGACTGCTCCTTGGCCGTCGCCTCCTCAAAGTCGCGCCGGTATTTGTCCTTCTGCTTTTCCGCCTCGGACTTGGCGTCTTTGGTCTTGTTTTCAATCGTCGTCAACACGCGATGCTTGGGCCGCCGCTTGCGGATGTCGATGAAGCGATCGTCGCCGGCCAAGGCGTCGAGCACGTTCAAGGTGAAGGTGATGTTGTCCAGGTTCAGGTTCAAATCGCGATCGGGGTCCGACGATTGCGTCCGAAACTGAAAGAATTCTTGGAAGAATAGATCCAGGTCGGCCACCACGACGACGTTCACCCCCTTGCGGCGTTTCTTGTCGGCCTTGCCGTCTTTGTCCTTGCCGTCTTTGTCTTTTCCCTTGTCTTTATCCGCCTCGGCCTTGTCCTTTTCAGCCTCTTTCGCTTTCTCGGCCGCCTCCTGCGCCGCCAACTCCTGGGCTTCTTCTTCGGGCAGTTCGCCGGAGATATGAGCCGCCAGGGTGTAGTATTTGGGCGCGGGATCGCGCTGCGGGGTGTCGAGGTTGAACGTCTCGCCGCCGCCAAACGGACTGGGCACCGCCAGACTGGTGACGGCGATCACGCCTGTGTTGTCGCCCGTTTCGATCAACGCCTCGTATTTCATCTCGGAGGCGTTGAGGTGTTTCATGGAACCGGCGTAGAGCAGCAGCATTTGCTGCAAACCGGAGGTGATTTCATCCTTCTGGCTGAAAACAGCCTGGTCACTGGCGCCACCGTCGATCCAGAGCCAGCCGGGCCGGAAGATGGCGTCGAGCTTAGGCTGCGGGTTGTAATCCTGATAGACGATCTCTTTGTCTTCAAAGTCGATGCCCAGCAGCTTCCACAGCTTGCGAATGTCTCCCTTGGGCAACGGTTGCTGGCCGCCGCCGCCGAACATGCTCATGGGGTTTTGCGGAGGCCGCTTCATCGGCATGCCGGTGCGCGTCACCTCGCGCGTGATCGGAAACGGATCTTCAAACACCGCGGTGGGAATGCCTTTCTTCACGGCGGTAAGGAAGTTCGGCATCTGTTCGGGCGAGAGCGACGAGGGCTGCACGGCCAACAGCACGTCAATGTCGTCTTTGATCGGCGCATCGGGGCTTACCTGCACCACTTCGTATTGCTTTTCCAACTCGTCGATGAGCATGTCGTTGCGGCCGGGCGACATGGTCTGAAAGTTAAACGAGGCGTACAGCTTGGCGTCGGTATTCAGCACGCCCAATTTCTTGCGTTTTTCTTCCGAGACGGTGGCGATCGACCGCACCAGTTCGTATTCCACCGGCGTGAACGAGTTGACAAAGGGCACCACAATTTTCTCCAGGCCGGCGGTGAAGGCCACGCCCAGATAGACTTGTTCGCGGCTGATCGCGCCGCGCGACCGCGAGAAAACCGGCTGCGCGGTGATGCCAAATTGCTGCTCGGCTTGTTGCGCTTCGCCGCTCAAGGAGCGGGTGTCGTGAATACGCAGGCGAATCATCTTACCGCCGCGCGCCGCGATTTCACGCAGGGTGGAGAGCAAGCCCAGCCGCGTGCCCACGTACGACTCAGGCACGTCGGGACTGACGTAGGCATCGATCTTCACCGGCCGCTTCAGGCTTTTGAGCAACTCGCGTGTTTTGGGCGAAAGCGAGCTAAGACCTTCGCTCGTCCAATCGGCGCGCAAATCAAACTGCTCAAAAAACATCACCACGCCAACGGCGATGCCAATCAGCGAGACGGCCCGCAGCAAGTAATGCGGCCCCATTGAGAGACCGTCTTTTCCGCCCTGCCAGTGGCGGCGGCCGATGAGCACCATGCTTAAATAAAGCATCACCAGCACCGTCAGCACGAAATAAGAAACGCCCGACAGGCTGACCACGCCGCGGCCGAAATCACGGAATTGCTCTTCCAGGCTCCATTGCTTGACCGGAATGGCCCATTCGGTGGGCAACACCACGTCGGCGTTGGCGGCGAAGGCCAGAGGCGCGTTGAACAAGGCGCCCAGCACAAAACCGACCGTTAGGTTGCCGGTCAAAAACGAGGCGACCATGCCGATGGCCAGCATGGCGGCGCCCACCAGCCAGTAGCCAAAGTAGGTGCCCAGAAAAAGCCCAAAATCAGGCCCGACCTCGGAGGCCAGCGACCACAACGCCCCAAAGTTGCAGATCATGGAAAACACGAGCGCCACCGAATAGATGGCCACCGCGGCCAAATACTTGCCCAGCACCACGTCGAAATCACGCGCCGGAATGGTCAACAACAGCTCGTCGGTGCCCTG
Source organism: Pirellulales bacterium (assembly GCA_036379555.1). Classification (GTDB taxonomy): domain Bacteria; phylum Planctomycetota; class Planctomycetia; order Pirellulales; family JAICIG01; genus DASSFG01. The sequence goes on from DASVGM010000558.1 coordinate 6,176, forward strand.
ACGCCGCTCGTCGGCCCAGATGCTCATGGTGATGGCCGGGATAAACACCAGCATGATGTACGGCAGGTATTTATTGAGCTGGTCGAGATTCGCCAGGTTCGAGTTGAAAAAATCGTTGGGCCAAAAGGCCGCGAACGAGCTTAGCAACACGTAGACGCAGATAAACACATACCCGGTCGGGTTGGCGAAATACGAGTAAAAATTTCGTCGAAAAATCGCGGCGACGACGTTGACGTTCATATCCGAAGTCCAAAATCCAAGATCAAAAACCTTAAAATCGCTAAGCGGCGGCCGGGCTCGTGCCGGCTTGGGCCGTGGTAAGCTGATGAAAATGCTCTTCCAGCGGCTTGCCGTCGCGGGTCAGTTCGCCCGGCGCGCCATCGTATACCAAGCGGCCTTCGTTGATGAACAGCACGCGGCCGGCCATCGCCTCCACTTCTTGCAGAATGTGCGTGGAGAGCAAAATCGTTTTGTTCTGACCCAGCCGGCGAATCGTTTCGCGCACTTCGCGAATCTGGTTGGGGTCGAGTCCGGCGGTCGGTTCGTCCAGAATCAGCACGTCAGGCTCGTGCAACAGCGCCTGGGCCATGCCCACGCGTTGGCGATAACCCTTCGAGAGCTTGCCGATGGCCTTGCCGATGACACTGCCCAAGGCGCAAAGCTCGATCACGGCGGCGATGCGCTCGCCCCGATAAGCGCCGGTCATGCCGCGCGCGTCGGCGAAAAACTCCAGTAAGCCGCGAGGAGTCATGTCGGGATAGAGCGGCCCATTTTCCGGCAAATAACCGAGCCGGGCGGAGCCGGCCAGGCGCTCTTGGCTGCCCGACATGTCGTAGCCGGCGATCTTGGCCACCCCGGTTGAGGGGGCCAGATAGCCGGTCAATAACTTCATGGTGGTGCTTTTGCCGGCGCCGTTTGGCCCCAAGAACGCGACCACCTCGCCTTGGTGGATTTTGAAATTCACGTCCTGGATAGCGGTGAAATCGCCGTAGTATTTGGAGAGGCCCAGAGCCTCAATCATCGCGGGACGCGATTGCTCAACCATCGTCACCTCGCCTCATATTGATCGCTTTCAAATTCAATCCACGCCATCGGGCGCACGCTAGTAATATAGTTCGCTTTCCACCGAGTGGAACCCATGCCCCGCTTTCGCGGCGGCACCGGGGGGGAACTAAAAAATAATATCCCCCCGCTTGCCTGTCTATACCTTTATGCGCAGTTGGTCCATTTGGTTCGATCCGCTGCCCCGTGCCAGAAAAGTCGAATCGCGCGGCCCTGTCGAGGAAACGTGAAAACATGTCGCATCCATTTGACGCCACACTCAAAGAACTGGTCCGCCGCTACCCGCTCGATTGGCTGGCGGGTCTGGGGCTAAGCGCCGATCAGCCGGTACGCCTTTTGAACGCCGACCTGGCGACGGTATCGACAGATGCTGATACGGTGCTGGGAATCGGCGATCCGCTATCGTCGGTGGTGCATATTGAATTTCAAAGTAGTCGAGACGCATCGCTTTCGCGACGGATTATGATATATGCGGCATGGGTATTGATCGGGATGCGAGTTCCACGATCGACGTTGAAAGCATTTCAGGAGGCGATGGCGATGGTTGATTTACGCGAATCCAGCACTTATCAGTTGATTTTGGAGGAAGGTCTGGCTGAAGGTATAGCGAAGGGCATCAAGCAGGGCATGGAAAAGGGCATGGAAAAGGGCATGGAAAAGGGCGCGGCGGAGGGTTTGCGTTTGATGCTTCTGCAAATCGGCACACGGCGGTTTGGGCTTGCGCCCGACGCCGTGCGCGAATCCATACAGGCGGTCGACAACGTCGCGCGACTGCGCCGCCTGGGCGATCGCTTACTCGACGTCGCCACCTGGCAAGAGCTGCTCGATACGCTTTAATTGCCGCTCCGCGCAGAAGCGTGCCGCCTGCAACGCGGCCGATGGCCGCAACCAAATGGGTATGCACGGGAGAGCTGCGAGTTGAACTTGGTTTCGTTGGAAGACGTGACAGCGCTGTTGGCGGTTCAAAAGGGAATTACTGTCTCGGCGAGCCCCGGAGATAAAACATTGACAAACCGCCAATCGCCTGCCTATGATCGACCTAAGCGGCGATTTATTAAGGCTTTCTGATGCAGAGTCAGGCTATTATAAAATGAGCATCTGGAATAGGGTCATCGTCGGCCTGATTATCGTGATTTCGGGGGTGTTTCTCGTTCTCGCCGTGAAAACACTGGCCGCGCATCGCAATTGGCAATTGGCGGTGCAAAGCTACGATAAGCCGCTGGAGGCGGCCGAAAAGAGCATCCAACGCATCACCGACGGCGATTCAACGGCAACCCCTCCGGTGCCCAGCATTCGCGATCTGGAAGTAAAGCTGCATGGCCTGATGACCGGCCGCGGCAAGATTTGGCGCGGCTGCACCCTGCGCAAAGACAAGCTCAACCCCGCCACGCTGGAGTTCGTGGTGGAGGTTCCCTTCCCCGATCCGCACCAGATTCAAGACAAAATGGTGCTCTACCTGTTTGAAGACCGCGAGCCGGGCTTTTTCATCGGTGAATACAAAGTGACCGGTCTGGCCGAAAAGTCGGTGTCGCTGGCGCCTACCGTCGTGCCGCCCACGCAAAAGCTGCTTGACGATGTGCGAGCGCGAATTCAGCGCACGCAAGTCACCTGGAGCATGTACGAAACGGTGCCCGGCGACCGGCATGATGTGTTTCGTGGTTACGACCAAAACCAGCTCTCGCAACTCATGCCGGGCGTGCCCCCGCAAGTGTTGCAAGAATACCTGCGCGACGGCGGCAACACCCAGCCGGGCGATCCGCCCGATCGCGTCATCAACGGCAAGTATGAGCGGCAATTGCGCGACTACGGAACCTATTTTCACGAGATCAACCGGCAGATCGCCAGTCTGCGCGACCAGATCGCCGCGGCCAAAACCGACTCGGCCATCGCCAAAAAACTACAGGCCGACGCCGAAAAAGAGGTTGCCTCGCGCGACGACCTGATCGCCAAGACGCTCAAGCCCGAATTGGCGGAAGTCCAAGCCGAACGAGACCTCATCACCGCCCATCGCGACGCTTTGCTGGCCAAGCTCGATGGAAAAAAAGACGCCGACGGCAAGATCCTGGAAAAGGGCGTCAACCAGCAGATTGAAGACGCACTGGCTGAAAACAAACGCCTGTTGGCTGAATGGACGCAGTTGCAGCTCGACGCGGCCAAACGCCTGGAACAACTGATCGAGCGCGACCTGGCGGCCGCCGCCAGCCTCCCTGGCGAGTAACTTGATGGGCCTTTACGACCGCGACTACATCCGCGACGACGAGCAGCCGGGCTACTTTCTCGGCGGCCAGCGCTCGATGGTCACGACGCTCATTCTGCTCAACGTCGGCATTTTTCTCGCCGACGTCCTCATGGATGGCCGCCTGAGCAAATTCTTGATGCTCAAACCCGACCTGTTCCAAAAGCCCTGGAACGTCTGGCAATTACTCACCGCCGGCTTCGCCCACGACCGCGAAAACATACTACACGTCGGCTTCAACATGTTTGAGCTGTGGCTCTTCGGCCGCGACGTGGAGGTGGTCTACGGGAAGAAGGAGTTTTTGCGGGTCTATCTGTCGCTGATCGTGATGAGCTCGCTGGTGTGGCTAATTTCGATCGTTGCCGCCCATCGGCAGGCTGAAGTCACGGGCCTCATCGGCGCTTCGGGAGCGGTCGTGGGAATCATGATTCTCTTCGTGTGCCACTTCCCGCGGCGAATCTTCAATATTTGGGGTATTTTTCCGGTGCCGGCCTGGCTGTTGGGATTCCTCTTCATTTTCCAGAATATTTCCGGCGCGCTGGATCCAATACGGCGTGACAACGTGGCTTACGTGGCGCACCTGGCGGGAGCGGCCTTCGCTTACATTTATTACTCCACCGGCTGGAACCTGGGGCGTTGGTGGCCCAGCCGGTTGTCGTTGAGCGCGCTCAAGCCGCGGCCTAAGCTGCGCGTGCATGACCCCGAGCCGGAAGAGAATCTATCCGATCAAGTCGATCGCATTCTGGAAAAAATCTCGCGCCAGGGCGAGGCCAGCCTCACCGCGCAGGAGCGCCGCATCCTGGAAGACGCCAGCCGCCGCTACCAAAAGCGGCGGCAGTAGGCTTGGCTTGCCGTGGGTCGGAAGGTAGGTTGGGGGTGGCGATGATTGTCGTGGGGCGG
>DASVGM010000559.1:0-5700 GCA_036379555.1 Pirellulales bacterium
TTCACCGGCCCCGCTACGGGCGGCGCACACTGCGTAGCAGAATTCGTAAGAATTCTGGCCGCAACCTGCTGCGACGGCCCGACTTCTCACGAAGTCGGCTACGGGCCGATGAATAATCCGGGCTTGCCGCCCGTTTCCGCGGCGCAGGGCCGCGGCGAATGGCATCCAGCTTGTTTGGGAAGAACATCCGTGCCACGCCTCACGATCACCATCCCCGCCATTGGAAATTGGGAATCTCTCGAAGCGACCCTCGTTTCGGTGTTGCAATACCGCCCCTACGACAGCGAAGTGATGGTCGCGCTAAACCGGCCTTACGACGATCCTTACGACTTGTCGGGTGAGGTACGGTTTTTGGAACTTCCCCGGCGCTCGCGATTCGTTGACCTGGCCAACGCGGGTTTTGCCGCCGCCGGTGGCGACATTGTCCATGTGCTGGCGGCGGGCGCGCAGGCGAGCGAGAACTGGGTCGAGCCTGCCCTACGGCATTTCAGCGAACCGCAAGTTTCGCTGGTGGCCCCATTGATGGTCGACTCAGGCCATACTCGCGTGGTCGCGGCGGGTTGCGCCTGGTCGCGCGGCGGAAAGTGGTCGGCCTTTGGCGCCGGCGCAACCCTGGAAAAACCATTGACGACCGGCCGCGATTGGGTCGGCCCCGACCTGCTGGCCGGCTTTTACCGCCGGGCGACGTTGGCGGAGGTGGGCGCCCTCGATGCCACGTTGCCCGCCGAATTGGCGGCCATTGACCTCGGCCTGCGCGTGCGCCAGGTTGGACGCCGCGCGCTGCTTGAGCCCGCATGCCGCGTGACCGTCGAGGAGCGGATACCGAGCCCCGCCGGTTCCTTCAGCCAAGGTTGGCACGCCGAGCGGCTCTTTTGGCGACATCTGTGCGGCGGCAACACCGCAAGCAAGCTTGCGGCGCATGCCTTCGCGGTTGTTTTTGAGGCGGCCGGCGCCGCGGTGCGACCGGCCAACGCGGTGCGTGCGGCGGGCCGTATTGGCGGCCTTTGCGACCCGCGCCGGCCACGCCGGACGGCACTCGCCGACAGTGAATTTCCCGCTCAAGCGGCCGCCAACGACGATCGACGCGTTGACGGCCCGCACCTAGTTGGCTCGCCCGCACGCGGCGGCCGCGCGTCGATCAACTCTTTTTCGCACGAGGCGACGTCTTAGCGCTTGCCGAATGGCCATTGCGCCGACCATGAAGCGGATCACGATCCGCCTTCGCGTCGCCATTGGACTCGCCGTTACGATGTGGCGGCGCCGCTGGCGATTCATCTTCAGCATCGTCGGCCGGCAGGCCGCTGCGCACAAAGAACAACTCGTAAGCGTTGTCAAACCACTTCATAAATTCCTGGTCGGCGCCGGCCGCTTCCAACTTGCCGCGCAGCAGCGCGATCAATCCGGGACCGGCGGGCCAACGCAGATGCACCACCTCGGAAACCTCGCTCAGTAGCTGATAGATCCGAGCGCGCGTCAGCCCCATGCGGGCGGCCGCGCGGCGCACGCTGCTGGCCTGGTATTCCAACCGGCCTTCCGCCAGGCGATGAATCTCCGGCCCGGCGTCGACACGAATTTGCTTGAGCAAGGGCGCGATCAGCGATTGTTGGATGTCGTCCTTGGCGGGGATGCCCACGTTGGCCACCCAGCGCAAAGCCCAGTCTTCGATGGGGATCAGAAAACGCGGCACGATGCGCACCGCCAGCGCATTGTCTGGATCGAGATGGACCAGAATCTGGCGGAGATTGCCAAACACCTCCAAAATCGAATGAATCCGTTTTTCACCATGCGTGCGCAGCGAGCGAAGCTGCTCGAGCGACAACTCCGTGTAGTCGCCCAGCGGCCGATACCAAATCACGTGCGGCATGTCGGCGAGGCTGGCGGCGAAACGCCCCAGCGGTTCTTGCTCGAGGTGGTGGGTGCGCACCGTCTCGCGCCAACGCACCCACAGCGCCTCGCTCACCAGGTGCGGCGGGGCGATTCCGGTTTGTTGCCCGGCGGCCAGATCGGCATCGTCTTCGATCTCATCCGGAACGGCGGCCAGCGCGGCCAAGGGTTTGACCCGAGCCGCGCGGTTCAGCAACACCAGCAACGTACGAATCTTCTTTTGACCGATTCCCGCGGTCGAGAAGAGATCGTCGAATGGGGTGTCGAGTAGTTCGCGCAACGTATTGCCCATAAACGCCAAAGGCAAACGGCGATCGGTGGCAATGGCCCAATAGGCCAAGGGTTTGTCCAGGCGGTCATCGAACTTTTCCTTGAGCGTCTTGCGAACCCGCTCAAAAGCGGTGACCAGCTTGTAGTCGATGACGGCGGTTGACTTGTTTAATTTCATTGCTTCTTTCCCGTGTATGACTGACAAAAAACTCCCGGTTTGCCCGCCACTCTGTCCAAAACTGGCGATCGCGTGGCCAATAAATGACCAGGCGGCGGCAGTCAAAGATTAAATATTGTCCACTTTCAAATTCGATTTCTGACTAACAAACGCCGGCCGCGATCGCCGAATTGCTTTGATTCGGCCGAAATTTCCAAAAGAAAACTTGTTTATAACTCTTTTGGGCGTAACGTAACGCGAGCCGCAAATCGGACATAAAACAGACATGCGCTCTTTTAAGCAATCCGCATACCGGGCGTCAGTCAGCGTCGGTTGTTTTCCACCAATCACGGAAGCGTTGCCCGGCGGGAGCGGGGAAATCCCGGCTGCCAGTCCAGCCTGACAACGGCCCTGGCAGGCGAGAAAACCAGTTTGGATCGTCGCGTTCGCCTGCCCCGTGCCGGTTTTCGTCGTGTGGCAATTCGTCCTCTTGACGGCCCAGGGGCAACCGTCGCGCCAGCGGCGGCAGCGTACGCGTGGCCAGCCATGTCGCCAGGCGATAGAGCCGCGGGCGACGCATGACAAACGACCAGAGGCGATAAGCCAGCGCTTCGCCGCGCCCCATCTCGCCGGGTTGCTGATGCAACTGTTCGCGCAATTGAATCAGCATTTCCGGAATAGCGATTTTCACCGGACAGGCGGCCTGGCACGCGCCGCACAGGCTGGAAGCTTGCGGCAAATGGCCGTTCGCTTTCAAGCCGTCGTAAAGCGGAGTCAGCACGGCGCCGATTGGTCCCGCGTAAATGCCGCCGTAGGCGTGGCCGCCCACGCTGCGAAAAATGGGGCAGGCGTTCAGGCAGGCGCCGCAGCGAATGCAAAACAAGCTTTCGCGCAGCGGCCCGGCCAAAATGCGCGAGCGGCCGTTGTCAAGCAGCACCAGATGAAATTCGTCCGCGCCGTCCAATTCGCCCGGCCGCCTTGGTCCAGTGATGAGCGAGGTGTAAATCGAGAGCTTTTGCCCCGTGGCGCCGCGGGCCAGCACTTTCAAAAACACCGGCAGATCCGCCAGGCGTGGAATCACTTTTTCAATGCCCACCAACGCGATGTGAAGACGCGGCAGAGTGGTTGTCAGCCGCGCGTTGCCTTCGTTTGAGACCAACACCAGCGTGCCGGTTTCGGCGATGACGAAATTGCCGCCGGTAATTCCTGCGTCGGCGGCGGCGAATTCGGCCCGCAATCGTTTGCGGGCATACGCGGCCAGCCGTTCGGCGTCGGCAGGCAAGGCTTCGCCCGCGTCGCGGCTTAAAAGCTCGGCGACCTGGCCGGTGCGCAGATGGATGGCCGGCGCCACCAGGTGCGAGGGCCTGTGCCCGGCCACTTGAATGATGTATTCGCCAAAATCGGTTTCGATCGGGGTTATGCCGTTCTCAGTCAACGCGGCGTTGAGATGAATCTCTTCGCTCGTCATCGACTTTGATTTCACCACGCGCCGCGCTTGCGCCTTTTGCAAGATGCCGATGATGATCTGCCGGGCGTCCTCCGCATCGGCGGCGAAGTGGACCGCTCCGCCGTTGCCCGTCACGCTCGCTTCGAGCGTTTCGAGGTGCTCGGCGAGATGGGCGAGTGTGTCGTCCTTAATGGCGCGGGCGCGGTCGCGCAGCAGGCCGGAATCCTCCAAGGCGGCAAAAGCCTCGCGGTTGCGAGCGCCCAGCGTTTCGCCCAACTGCGAAAGCGCGGCTTGCAGGTTGCCATCGGCCAACGCGGCGGCGCTGGCGGTGAGAAACTCGTGATGTTCGCGCCGCTCGTAGTCGCCGCCCATAAGAGGTTCATCCACGTCTTACTTGATCGATCGCAGCAGATTTTCGGCGTCGTCCTCGCTGAAGTTCTCCGCATTCACCTGGCCCATGAGCATGGCGGGGCCTTGTTTGCCTTCAAACATTCCGTCGAGCCAGAAGCGGGAACCACTTTTGGGAGGATCTGGTTGGCCAAATGTTTCTTGTGCCCCGGGATCGAAAGACATGGCAGAGCCTTGTGTGAAGTGGTGAAAATGGATTAGCCCGGATTATCCATCGGCCCGTAGCAGACTTCGTAAGAAGTCTGGCCGTGACAGCAGTTTACGGCCAGAACTCACACGAGTTCTGCTACGCAGTGTGCGTTGTCCAGGCGAGGGTCGATGAATAATCCAGGATAGCCCAAATTCTGAAGCTCCGGGGGGCCGATGTCAATCGCTGTTGGCGATTGCCGTTCGCTCGATCCGTGCCGATAATCAAACTATGACCTCCGTCGCCAATACCTATGATGCGCTGCTGATTGTTTCCTTCGGCGGGCCAGAGCGGCACGAAGACGTGCTGCCGTTTCTGGAAAACGTCTTGCGCGGCCGGCCTGTGCCCCCGGAACGCATGCGGCAGGTGGCCGAGCACTATTATCATTTAGGCGGTAAAAGCCCGATCAACGAGCAAAACCGGGCGCTAGTCGCCGCTCTGGAAAAGGAGTTCGCCGACGACGGGCCAGCGCTGCCGATCTATTTTGGCAACCGCAATTGGCATCCGTTGCTGCCCGACACCTTGGCCACAATGACCGACGACGGCGTGCGGCGCGCCTTGGCCTTTTTTACTTCGGCGTTCAGTTCCTATTCCGGCTGCCGGCAATACCGCGAGAATGTCGCCGACGCTCGGCACAAGGTCGGCCCGCGGGCGCCGCGGGTCGAGAAGCTGCGGGGCTTTTTCAATCATCCGCGTTTCATCGCCGCGGTCAGCGATCGCGTGCGCGAGGCGATCCAGCGATTGCCCGCCGATCGCCAAGCGGCGGCCATGCTGGTTTTCACCGCGCACAGCATTCCGCGGGCGATGGCCGATCAATGTAAGTACGAAGCTCAACTTGCCGAAGCGTGCCGGCTGGTGGCCAACTCGCTTGACCGCACCGACTGGCGGCTGGCCTATCAAAGCCGCAGTGGCTCACCCACGCAACCCTGGCTTGAACCCGACATCTGCGCCGAACTGCGCCATCTGGCAAACCAGGGCGTGCGCGATGTCGTCGTCGAGCCGATTGGTTTTCTTTCGGATCATATCGAGGTCATCTACGATCTCGACACCGAAGCGCGTGCCGTGGCGGAAGAGGCGGGCCTCGGTTTCGTTCGCGCGGCGACCGTCGGTACGCATCCCGAACTGATCGGCATGATCCGCGATCTTGCCTTGGAACGCATCCGTGGCGACACATCGCGCGCCGCGATCGGCGGCATGTCGCCCTTGCCTGATATTTGCGCCGATGATTGTTGCTTGCCAAAGTAGCAGGCACACTCCATCTGTCGGAATGAGGCGTCTCGAGGGATGCGTGGTGTTTGGCGTCTTGGAGTGCGTGCGATTTATCGCCGCTTTCCGTTGTCGCGGAGC
>DASVGM010000560.1:0-18778 GCA_036379555.1 Pirellulales bacterium
GCCAGCGCGAGGCAAGGTTCAGCGCGGAAACGGATGAACAACCGCTGAACACCGGCCTGAACGCGCCGCAGCAAGACGCAGTGCGGTTCGCGCTCTCGGCGCGCGACGTGGCGCTCGTTCATGGTCCGCCCGGCACCGGCAAGACCACCGCGGTGGTGGAGCTGATTCGCCGCGCGCTGCGGCGCGGCGAGAAAGTGCTGGCCTGCGCCGGCAGCAACATTGCCGTCGATAACATGCTGCAGCGTTTGGCCGCGGCGGGCGAAAACGCCGTGCGTCTGGGCCATCCGGCCCGTGTGTTGCCTGAACTGCAACGCCACACGCTCGACCTGCTGGTGGAAGATCATCACGACGTGGCCCTGGCGCACAAACTGGTGAAAGAGGCGTTGGCCTTGTTTCGCAAAGCCGGACGCTACACCCGTGCCAAGCCGGCGCCCGGCTCACGCCAAGCGACGCGGCAAGAAGCCAAAACGCTGCTGGCCGACGCCCGGCGTTTGGAAGATCAGGCCGTGGAGCAGATATTGCATCGTGCCGGCGTCATTTGCGCCACCACGACGGGCCTCGACAAAGCCCTGCTTGGCGAGCTGCGGTTTGACCTGGTGGTGATCGACGAAGCCTGCCAGATTACCGAGCCGAACGCTTGGATCGCCATTGCCCGTGCCGAGCGCGTCGTCTTGGCCGGCGACCACCGCCAGTTGCCGCCCACCATCGTCAGCGACGATGCCGCGGCGCAAGGCTTGAACGTGAGCCTGTTTGAGCGGCTGATGAACCAGACGCAGGGCCGGCTCTCGCGGCGGCTGACCATTCAATATCGCATGCACGAAGCGATCATGCGGTTTTCCTCCGACGAGCTTTATGAAGGTCAACTTGTGGCCGACCGCCTGGTGGCGGGCCATCGGCTGTGTGACCTGCCGGGCATCAGCGAAAACGAACTGACGCAAACGCCGCTGGAATTCATTGATACCGCCGGCGCCGGCTACGACGAGGAGCAAGAGCCTGACGGCGAAAGCAGGCTTAACCCGGCGGAAGGCGAATTGGTGCTGCGCAAAGTGAACGAGCTTATGCAGGCCGGCCTGACGGGCGACGCCTTGGCCGTCATCACGCCCTACGCGGCCCAGGCGCGCTGGCTCCGTGAGCGTTTGCGGTCGCCGGGCTTGGAGGTGGATAGTGTCGATGGTTTTCAAGGCCGCGAGAAGGAGGCGATTGTGATTTCGCTGGTGCGATCCAATGCCGCCGGAGAAATTGGCTTTCTGGCCGACGTGCGGCGGATGAACGTCGCGTTGACTCGCGCGCGGCGCAAGCTGATTGTGATCGGCGACAGCGCCACGCTGGCCGCAGATCCGTTTTACCGCCGCTTGCTCGATTATTTTGAAAACCAAGGCGCCTATCGCACCGTCTGGGAAGCGTGCTAAAGTGAAAACGAAGGGGCGACAGACCAGGCGATGAGGCGCGACTCCCGATGACCGTTCACAAACTGACCACTGACGAACAAACCGCCTACGAGCGCGACGGCTATGTTCTTTTGCGTTCGCTCTTCGCCGCGGACGAAATGGCCATTTTGCTCGATTACGCCCGGCAAGATGAAAGCCTGCTGGCCGGCGCCTATGGCCGCAAAGATGCGACGGGCCGCGAAACACGCTTGGCGTTGTGGAACCAGCCGGGTGAAAACCTGTACGGCATGTTTTCGCGTTCGCCGCGGATTGTCGAGCGGGCCGAGCAACTCTTGGGCGGCGAGGTTTATCACTACCACACCAAGATGATGCTCAAAGAGCCTTACGTCGGCGGCGCCTGGGAATGGCACCAGGATTATGGCTACTGGTACAACAACGGTTGCCTTTATCCGCTGCTGCTGAGCTGCCTGATCGCCGTCGATCGGGCCAACCGCGAGAACGGCTGCCTGCAGGTGCTGCGCGGCTCGCACCTGATGGGCCGCATCGACCACGGCAAGACGGGCGAGCAAACCGGCGCCGATCTGGAGCGAGTTGACGCCGCCCTCAAACGCCTGGAGTTGGTCCATGTGGAGGCCGAGCCGGGCGATGCGCTGTTCTTTCACTGCAATCTTTTGCACCGCTCCGACCAAAACCTCTCGGCGAATCCGCGTTGGTCGCTGATCTGCTGTTACAATGCCGCGCGTAACGACCCTTACAAAGAATCGCGCCATCCGCGTTACACGCCGCTGAAAAAGGCGCCCGAGGCGGCGATCAAGCAATGGGGCGGTCGCGCCGAGCGACCCGGTTAGTGCCCCAGTCCGCTGGCTTCCGGCGGCTCGGCGGACGCGGCGACATCTGCCGGCGCCGGCGCGGGTTGAGGCGTCTGAGCCACCGCGGTCGGTGGCGCCGCCACGCTGGCCAGCGCGGCGGCCGGCTTTGGCGCTACGTGCGCCGCCAACGTGCGCAGGGCATTCATATCGGTTTCGGCGCCGGCCGCGAGCGATTGCATCGTTTCAGGATTGTCGCCGTCGGCCGACGAACAAACCACCACCTGCGACTCGCCCAACACGCTCACGTGGCTGCCGTCCACCACCACCCCCGTGCCCTCGTCAATGCCCAAACCCACGAGGTCAGGGTAAGTCCCCAGCACTTTGAGCAAGCGATGCTGTCGGTTGCGTTTTAAGAAATGCTGGTCGATCACCGTACCGGGCAAAAAACCAAAGCCGGGGCCGGTTTCCACGTCGGCATTGCCGCGACGAATCATCACGGGCGACATGATGGCCGCACCGGCCGACGTGCCGCCGACCACACCCGCTCGAGCGAGCACGCCGCGGATTTCTCGTTCGGTGAGGGTGCCCAGGTACGTTTCCGTGAGCAAATTCTGATTGCCGCCGATGAACCAAACACCCGTGGCCTCAAGCAGCGGCCGAGTAAACTCCGGGTCATCGGCCGTGGTGCGCGATCGAGTATGCAGAATCGCCAAACTGGCCAGGTGCTGAGCGCGCCAAAAGCCAAGCTTGCCCTCGATCTTGTCGCTGTCGGCCCAAGCGCTGGCCGTGGTGACCACCACTACGCGGGCGTCAGGTCCGCCCGCCAACTCGATAAACCGGCCGCGCAGTTGATTCGGCAGGGCGCCGCCGCCACAGATGACAAGCTTGCCGTGACGGGCGGCGTTGTCTGAGGCGGCTTCGGCAGGTTCGCCGGCGAGCGCATGTCGTTGAGCGGCCAAGGAGGCAATTAACATAAACAGTGCGGCCAGCATCGCCCGGTGGCCGCGCGGCAGTGAGTTTTGAGCCAGGTCACGTGTGGCAATGGCATCCAAGCCGTGTCTCCATAATGACGGGGTGGGAACTCGCATTGAAACAGTAAACTTAGCGATGTCGAACCGACAAATCAACTCCGATTGATACGTTCCCCGTAGGGGAATAATACACAATGGCGACGCCATTTCCAAGCGTTTTTCGTCCGCGACACCACCATTTAAGGTGGTTATTAACGGCAATGTCATTTCTTGCGTGGGCTGCGTCGCGCGGGGTGGGGAAGAAACGGCAACGCGTCGAGCGAGATCAACTCGGCGATGCCGGCATTGGCAATCTCGCGGCCGGTCAGATAGCGGCCGGGTTGCATCCAACCTGTCATGTCGGTCAGACTCACGTGGAATAAATCGGCCAGCAACTGATCCATCGTTTTTTCCAGATCGCCAAAATGACGCGCCCATTCGGCCGCTTCGGCCAGGCCGACGTTCTCTTCGCTTTGCCATTTCATCGGGTGAAACAGCAGCACGCTGTAGGGCGTGACCAACCGGCGGCGGCAAGCGGCCAAGGGCCACAACGCCGCCGAAGAGCACTCGCCCGTCACGATGCCGGTGGCATTCATGCCGCGCAACATTATCAGCGACATCAGCGACAAACCGACATAAGGATTGCCGCCGGGCGAATCAAAGTACATCAGGCACTCTCCGCCCGGCGGCACATCCAGCAACTGATCGGTCAAGTCGCTCTCGCGATCGGTGAGATCTCCGGTAAAGGCAATTTCGACGATGGGTTCGGGCATGATTTTGGAGGCTAAATAACCTTGCGTGATGGTGCTCACCACGAGTCGTTCGCGCCAGCTTTGTCTCGCCCCGATCCGGGTTCATCCCGGTCGAGCGATGATTGACAGCTCTAGCTGTCAATCACCGCTCCACCGGCATAAAGCCGGTGGTGGCGGAGCGGAACAAAACTCACATCGAGCCACTGTTGGTTCGCTACGTGAAAAAACTCATTTTGCACAAGCCAGACCGGACCACGGCCGAGGGCGGCTGTGCCACATGTCTGGCGGCTGTCGCATTCTCGCCCGCGTGCGGTTTATTCAGGGCGACCACTGCGGCCGCGGTGTATGGTAAATCATCGGTTGCACGTTGCTCGATAACTCGGCGATGCGATCTCGCGCCGCCTGCAAGCCGGCCGCGTCAACATGGATTTCCATTTCGATCTCAAAACGCCGCGTTTCGCCGGGGGCAACCTGCGCGATCCGTCCGCGCGCCTGCTCAAACGACTTACCGTTGGGAAAGTTAAGGCAAGGTTCCAGTCCGGTGCAATAGCCGTCGCTATAAGAAATGGGATTTTTCCAGAGAGCGAAGTAAGGAAACTGGTCGCGGCGGAAGCTCAAGCTCAACCCGCGTTGGCCGGCGGGATCGGTCAGCAGAACGCTCGTTTTCTGATTCTGATCGGCGGCCAACTCCATGTAGAGCACGCTTTCGGGCGCGCCGGGCCGAGCGCGTTGGTAGCCGTGCCACGTCTCAACGGCGCCAATGGCCGCTTCGTTGCGCGGGGCCATCGTCTCGACCGGGGCGTCGAAACGCGATCCCTCGGCCACCAGCGGCGGCCCAATGTTGATATGGTAGAGAAGCGCCAGATCGGCCGGCAGCGACCAAGGATTGGTGATTTCGTCGCTGATCGTCAGCCGCGGCGAGCCGAACGCCGTGCGAATGGTCGAAGTCAATCGCAAGCTGTTGCCGAACAGCCGCGCTTCATCGACCACGCCGGTCACCTCCATTTGCCGTTGATCGGGGTCGATCGTGGCGCTGACGAAATGAGCCGGACGATTGGCGATGCGGCCGTGCAGCGTGTGCTTCAGCTTGCCATCGGGCGACCATTCGGGCGCGCCGTTGTATTCCAGCCCGCAACGGCAAACAAGCTCGTCAAAGCCGCTCAGCCAACCGATGCCGCCGGCTTCATCAAGGGGAACAAATTTCGGATGAACCGGGCCTTTGACCGGCGAGGGCCAGCCCACCTGCAAATCTCCCAGCCAGACGCGCCAGACGCCCATGCCGCGATCGGCCAGCACGGTGGTCCGCAGCAAGCCGTTATCCATCTCGACGACGTTCACTCCATCACGCAGTCCGCCGCGCAACATGCGCTTGCGCAGGTTGAAGTCGCCGTCGGTCAGCCCCACGTCGCCGGGGCCGAGTTGGAGCTCGTCAATGAATAGATCGCGATCGACGTCGGTCAAAGTCCATGTTTTGGCGGGCATGTTTCATTTCTCAGAGTCGGCGTGAAGCCCGGCGCACTCTGTGATTTCGCGTTTGAGTTTGGTCACGGCCTGCGTATCGCGTGACTTGAAAAAGCCATGCACCCGCGCATCACGTCCCACCAGCACGAGCTTGTCGTTGTGCTCCTTGGTGGCCGACATCTTGAGATATTGCTGGCCAAGCTCTTGAATCTCCGCTTGCTTGCCGGTGAGAAACACCCATCGCTTGCCATCGGCTTGCATGTGTTCGGCATAGGCTTTTAACGCCTCTGGCGTGTCGTTTTCCGGATCGACGGTGAAGCTCACAAATGTCACTTCTTCGTCGGACAAGTCGCGTACGATTTTGGCGATTTCCTGGTTCATTTGCAAGCAAAAGCCGGGACAAGTGGCAAAGAAATAACTGGCGACCCAGACCTTGCCGCGCAGCTTCTCCATGCCGAAGGGCTCGCCCTCGCTGTCGATGAAGGCGAACTTCTCCAGCGGCACGGGACCGACCGCCGCGGCGATGGCCGCTGTCGCGGGCTGGCGCTGGTTCGCGGCCGAAGCCTTCTCCGCCTTGTAGACCTTCCAGAGGGTGAAGGAGCCGTAAAGCCCGATCGCCGCCAATAAAAAACTGGTCCAGGCTTTCACCGCCGGACTGGTCATAGCAAATCTCCTGTGGTCCGCCGAGTCACAATTCGTAAACAGGCCAGAAACATGATCGCGGCGAACACGACGGTGATCGCCAGCGACGTGGCCAGGCTCGGCAAATCGGCGGGCAGCGCCGCGCCGGGGTCGTTGAAATAAATCAGCCGCCGCAAACCGGCGACGCCGTACGTCAGCGGGTTCAGCCGCATCAGCCAGGCCAGCGCGGCCGCGCCGATGGAACCGCCACGATCGGCCGGAAAGAAGGCGCCCGACAAAAGCCACATGGGCATCAAAAACACGCTCATGATGGCATGAAATCCTTGCGTTGAATCGAGCCGCCAGGCAATCACAAAGCCCAAGGCCGTCAGGGCGAAGGCGATCAAAAAGCTATCCAGCGCGATCGCCGCCAGCGTCAGCGGCGTGAACTTCAGTCCTACGGTCAGGCCAAGCAGCAAAAAAATCATGCCTTGCGCCAGCGCGATCAGCGTGCCGCCAAGCAGCTTGCCCAGAACCAGCGACCAGCGCGGCAGCGGCGCCACCAGCACCGATTGTAAAAAACCTTCGCGACGGTCTTCGATGATGGAGATCGTGGCGAAAATGGCGGTGAAGAGCAGGATCAGCACCAACGTGCCGGGGAAGAAGTATTCTAGATAGTTCATCGTTTGGCCGCCCGCGGCAGGCAAGCGAAACGAGCGGCCGAGACCAAAGCCGAACAGCACCCAGAAGATGACCGGCTGACCGATGGCCCCCAAGACGCGGTTGCGTTGCCGCCCGAAGCGCACCAACTCGCGCAGGCAGAGCGTGCCGGCCGCCAACCACGGCCGAATGGCGAGTGGCTCTGATTCTTGTTGAGTCGATTGGGTCAAAGTGGCAGTTGCCTCAGACATCTCCAATCGTTTCCCAGCCCGCGTGCGGTAGAAGGTAAATCGCTTTCGGCAAACGTCGAACCGATGGCTCGGTGTACGTAAAGCAGCATAACACGAAGGGCTGGGCGGTGATAGGGGTTGCTACCAACGGCGAGCCGCTTGACGGCAGTTTCGCCGCCGTCAAGCGGTCCTGTTCAAAAAACCTCCCCTTACCTCCGCGCCCCCGCCCAGCACACTCAATTATGCCGTTCGGCCAGCGGCGCGCGTCGCCGGCTGACGGGCACACTTTGCCGAAGCACAGGATCCGCAGGGGCTCTGCGCACAACGCGGCACATATCGTGGCACCCGAACCTCCACGGTATAAGGCACCGATTTGCAAACCGTGTAGGGCACTTGACACGCTACCTGTTCGGACACAACGCGGCAGTGAACTCGCGCGACGCGCCGCACAACATTCTGCCGCTCCACACGGCAAACCGGCACGCGGGCCACTCGCTTCTGCGTCTCCGCCACGAGCTGACAAACCTGCACGTTGACCATTTCCGTGACGGTTTCGCGAACCATGCGCGTCACCGGCACTTGCTTCTGAACCATTTTAGACACCCACACCCGACAAGGCGGGCAACATGGATTGCAGGAGGGGCGGTTCTGCCAACAGCCTTCATCCACACAATACGTGCGCATGGTGGTCACCGGCTTGCAAACGACGCGACAACGCGGCTGCTGCACCGTCCGATAAACCGGCCGCATGACCGTGCAGGTATACGGCCGATCAACCATGTCGACCACCTGGCGGCAAACCACTTCGTTCACGTTTTCGTAGGTCGTTTCGTAAACCGGACGGTTGACCGTGTAGCTGGCGTTGCGATAGGCCGTTTCATAAACGGTGCGGGAGCATTGAACACGCTTGACGTCATACACAACGTCATATTGCACACACGACTGGCCACACGACGAGTTGGTTTGGCAGCCGCCGCTGTAACAACCGCCGCTGGAACAACCGCCGCTGGAACAACCGCCACTGCGACAACCGCCGCGCCCCCTGGCAGCGGCCGTAGCGGGCTGGAGCGCCGCCGAAAGTGTTGCCAAGGTCACAAAGACCATCCATCCACGATAGCTTTTCATGTCTAAATCTCCTAAACGACTGAACTGACCAAATCCTGTGTGATCGGCAGAGCCAGCGCAAAGCGCTCACTCTTCCACGATTGCCGTCATCATACGCGCCGGCGAGGAAAGGGCAAGCGGCTGCGGGAAGGATTCTTTCCCGCCTTTTATACCGCACGCGGGCGGAATTGGGGCCGTCGCCTCTCCGTGGAGCGACCTTCCTTGGTCGCTTCCTTTTGACGACCGCTGAGGCGACAAAGCTCTATTGCGGCAACACCATTTTAGTTTGCCGGTGTAGATCGACGGATCGCCAGAGATACCAACTGGCCACGGAACGATACGGTCGCCAGCGCTCGCCGTGGCGAAGGATGGCCGTGGGCGGCGGCATTTGCCGTTTTTTATAGGTCAGCATGAATCCACGCCGCACGCCCAAGTCGGCCGCCGGCAGCACGTCGGGACGGCCCAGGCGAAAAATCAGCAACATTTCCACCGTCCAGCGACCGATGCCGCGCACGCTGACCAGCCGCTCGACGATCTCGTCGTCGTCCATTTTTTTGAGCCGAGCCAAGGTTGGCACCGTGCCATCGAGCGTTTTCGCCGCCAGATCTTTCACCGCCAAAACCTTCGCGCGCGACATGCCCGCTTGGCGCAGCGATTCATCCTTGGCGTCGAGCATGGCTTGCGGCTGAATGCCGCGGCGGCCGGGAAACAAGTCCGTCACGCGGCCGAGGATCGTCGCCGCCGCTTTGCCCGAAAGCTGTTGGTAAACAATCGCCCGCAGCAGCGCCTGAAACGGGCTTTGCATCTTTTGTGGCCGCAGCGAGAAGGGACCGGCCTGCTCGATGATGCGTGCCAATCGCTCATCGGCCGCGGCAAGAAAAGCCGCGGCCTGCGCCGGATCGAACTCCAGCGACAGCGAGTCCAATGGTTTGGGGTTGGTGAAAACCGGACTTTCTCCGGTCGCTCGAGTGGCGTTTGGCGTCGTGGACATGCCACCACGATAGCCATCGGAAGGCAAAACTCAAAGCGCGACCGGCGGCACAAGACGATCAACGGCAAAGGGCGCTTGCCCGCGGAGCGGTCACTGGCTAGGTTCAAGGAGAATCTTTGGGTTATTGAGGAGTCAAGCATGTCATCCGCCGACGACGAGGCGATCAAGCGCCGCTACCGCGAGTTTCTGGACCTTCTGCCGCTGACCATTGAAATCGCGGGACTGTCAACCAACACATCGCCGCGCAGTTTCACCAGCGAACAAATGGAGGCGCGTGCGCAAGTGCTGACTTCGGCCTTCAAACTGGCGCGTCAGGTCGCCCGCGAGGTGATTAAATCGGCTTGACCGGCGCTTCCAGGCCCGCCTATAGTTGGAAAGATCCCCCAGCCCCTTACCTTCCACCCTTTCGGAGCAACCGGTGAAAGCCTCCAAAAAACCGCGCAAACAGGCCGCGATGTTAGGGTTGGGCCTCGACGGCGATGACGGGCACACCCGGCTCACACGCGGAAAAAACTTCGTCCTGTACGGCGGCTCGCCGGAAACTCACGCCCAAATGCAAGAAACCGCCCTGAAGGTCAACGAGCAACTCGATCGCCGCGGCAAGCAATTGGAAGACGTTTCGCCGCGTGAGTTGCGTGACATTTTTCGTGAAATCAGCGAGCGCTGAATTCTCATGTAAATTGTGAAACCGCGGCGCTTGCAGACGGGTATTCTGTTGTAGAGTGGCTTTCATGCCGAGGTGATGCAAAGTGCCGGATGATGTAGCTGAACTTCTTCGGCGCAGCCTATTGGGCGAACAAGAGGCGATGACCGAGCTAGTGAATCACTTTCGCGGAGACGTATTCGGGCTGTGCTACCGGCTGCTGGGCCATCGACAAGAGGCGGAAGACACGGCTCAGGAAGCGTTTGTGCGGGCCTTGCGCAGCCTCAAGCGGTTTGATCTGGGGCGTGAGTTTCGGCCGTGGCTGTTGGCCATCGCCGGCAATCGCTGCCGCACCCGCTTGGCCGCCCGTCGCAAGGCGCCCAAGACTTCGTCGGCGGTCGAGGATCTGCCCGACACTCGATCGTTGCGTGAGGAGACGCACTTGGCTGAAGAAGTGGCGCTGGCTCTGAACACCTTGCGGGAGGAATACCGCCAGGCGTTTGTCTTGTTTCATCAGCAAGAGTTGAGTTTTGCGGAAATCGCCGCCGTGCTGGGTTGCCCGATCGGCACGGCGAAAACCTGGGTGCGGCGGGCACGGCGGGAGCTGGCCGACTTTTTGCGGCGCCGAGGAGTGGTTGAAGAGCGGAATTGTTGAAGAGCGGAATTGTTGAGGAATTGCCCGATGCGGTGTGAAGATTTTGAAGTCCGATTGAACGACGTGCTCGACGAGCGCCGAACGCTCGCCTCAGACGCCGAATTGGCCGAGCACGCGCGGCGGTGCGGCGCCTGCGGCGAGCTGGCTCGCGGGTATGAAGAACTGCTGGCGGGCCTGTCACACGAGCTGCCGCCGGCGCCGGCCTGGCTGGCGGAACGTGCCGTCGAAGAGGCGTTATACTGTACGCGGGCTGGAATGAGACAATCGGCGCCAGCGGAGGATGGGCCTCCTGGCCCGTCACCAGACAGGGTGACGGCCTGGGAAGGCCATCCTACTCAATCGCGTAAAAACGCCTCAATCCTGCCCGCGTGCGGTATATTGAAGCCATCTGGCGATCAATCCAGGCCGCGCTTCATCGAGCGGCTGCCGCTGTTCGCCCTGGCCGCCTCCGTTCTCATTGCCGCCGGCGTGATGTGGTGGAATGGCTCGCGCCAACCAATGCCGAATAAGCTAGCGGACGAAATCGCTCTGCGGGCCGAGAGCACGGCGCAGACAGCCGAAAGCGCTAGGCAGACTGCCGAAACCGCGCCGGCGGTTGTCAGCCGTGTGCCCGGCGGCACAGATGATGTCAAAACAGATGAAGTGGCGGGGCTCTTGCCGGGGACCGATTGGGCCCCGGCCGGCGCTCAATGGGCGCAAGAAGTGGCTGACGGCCTCCGTCCGGTCACGCGCCCCACGGTTGGCGCCATCAGCGGCTTTTTGAACTTGTGGGGAATTTCTCCAGAGGGACATCAGTCATGAGCTTCTTTTCCAGCCGCATTCCACGGCGACCTGTATGCCGCGCACGGGCGTTCCCGACAGACGTCACATTTCTAGCCGCGTACAGTATCATCTTTTTTGTGGCCCTCGCGGTCGCGTCGCGAGCCGCGGAGGCAGCGGAAACTGGCCAAGACCAGCGCCGCCTGTCGCAGTGGGTGGGCGGCGATCTGGGGCTTTGTTTGGAAATTGAAGACCTGCCGCGACATTGGGCCGACTTTGCCGCTGGCCCGTTGGCAAAGAGGCTGGCCGTGTTCGCTCCGCTGGTGGCCTGGCGAGAACAGAATCGTGGCATGCTTTCGGCCGTGCGCGCGGAGATCGAGCGGCGTACAGGCGTGTCGCCCAAGCTGCTTTTGACACAACTTCTGGGTGGTAAGGTGCTATTTGCGATCTGGCCGCCGGCCGACCTGCCAAGCGGCCAACCCAACGTCTTGCTGCTCGCTGAAGCGGTCGATCAAAACTTGATGCGGAGCACGTTGAAGACGCTCGTTTCCGCCCGCAAGAAAGCCGGCAAATGGCGCGGCGAGACGACTCTGCAAGTGGCGCAAGAGAGCTTTGTCATCGACGCCGTCGTGCCGGACGATGAAAACGCCGAGTTTTTCATCACGTCGGCCGATCGTGTGGCGATGATCGCCACGAGCCAGACGATTTTACAAGACGTTCTCCAGCGTCGCGCCGGAGAGCGCGGTGAGTCGTCGTTGGCCGCCTTGGCCGCGTACCGCGCGGCGTGCGAGCGACTGGCTGCCGACGCCGCCGGCCGCTTATTCATCAATCCGCGCGCGTGGGACTCCGCCCTACGGGCTGACTTTGAACGCAAGCCGCCCGACTCGGCGGCGGCGCACTCGCAAAAGGCTATCGTCGAAGCTTGGGCCGCCATCGACTACGTCGCCGCCGTGGGCTATCTCGACCGCAATCTGAACGCCCAACTTGCCTGGCAGTGGCGCGCCGATGGCCTGCCGCCGGCGTGGCGAGAGGTGGTCGGCAGCCTTGCGGGTCGATCGTCTCTGGTCGAGCAGCTTCCCGGCGACGCCCTGGTGGCCACAGCCGCGCACGCGGACCTGGGCCGGCTCGTTCGTTTGATGATTGCCAACGAATGGAAAAACATTCGTGGCAATTTCAAGAAGCAGAGCGAGAGTGTGCTGGCTTGGGCGCTGGCCGCGGGTATTGGTCCCGACCTGGGCGGATATCTGAAAGCGCCGGCGGCCGGTGGAAGCGGAAAAGAGCCGTTCCCATTGGAGGCCGTTGTGGCCGTCGAGACCCGGCCGCTCGAGCCGGGCGCCGGCCGGCCCGCGTTGGTCCATCAGGTTGAGCCGCTCTTGCATGCCTGGCTGTCGGCGGTGGTGACGGCCGCCAATCATCAAGACGGCGACAAGCCCGCCACGATGAAAACGGAAGTGCTCGCCGACGGCGGCGCGGCGACCGTCATTTCGGGCGTTTTGCCCGGCTACCCAAGGCAAGAACTTGCCTACCGCGTCGACAAGCAGGATCGTTTGTGGGTTGCCACTTCGCCGCGATTGCTGATCGTATCCGACGCGCCGGGGCTGCTAGCCGATCGCATTTTGGAGGCCGGGCGCGCGCGTGGCGGAAACATCCAAGGTCTGGCTTACGTCAACCTGGCGGGCTGGCGTGAGTTGGCCGCCAGGGGCCGTGAGTCGGTTGATTTTTTATGGCGAGACAAGCGGCACGATGAGCGTGCCAGCGAGCGGGAATACCGCCAATTGCAAGCGTTTTTGCAACTTGCCGATCAACTTTTGCTGACCAGCAGCATCGACGAGGCGACCGTTCATCTTTCGCTTTCGGTCGCCGCGGGCGATCCTGAAGGGAATGGTAAATCTGGCGGGTAACCTCGTTTCCGTCCGGCCCGTCGTCGTATAAAATGACGGCATGTATAGCCGGTGGTTTAATTTGGCGGTGCTCGGCTTCTGGCTGCTTATGATGAGCTGGCTGGTGCGGGCCAAAATCCTCCCTTCGCTTGTCGTGGGTGAGCCGCCCACCTATCGTACCATTCTGGCGCAAGACGAATCGCCCGACACGCCTGTCTCGTGGTCGATCTGGATCAACGACGCCCCTTTGGGATGGGCGGAGGCCCAAAACCGCGTGCTCGACAACGGCGTGACGGAGATGCAGAGCCATGTGCGGCTGACGCGGCTTCCCTTGGCGGAAATCGTGCCCGGTTGGATGAATTCGCTTCTAAAACTCCTCTCTGGCCCGGACGATTGGCAAAACCTACAGCTCGCGGTCGATGCTCAAAGCAGTCTCGAAATCGATCCTCTTGGCCGGCCGATTGGCATTTACTCGCGGGCCTTGTTGGGCGACGAAGATGTTTTGCCCGAAAAGAGCCGCATCGACGGACAACTTGTGCCCGGTGCCGTGCAAATCACGTTGCAGGGAACCTTCGAGGGCTCTCAATTGAAGCTGAAAGTGCGCACCGGCCAGATGATTTACAACACCACGGCCTATCTGCCGCCAAATGCCTTGATGGGCGACGCTTTGGCGCCGCAATCGCGCCTGCCCGATCTTCGCGTAGGCCAAACTTGGACAATGCCAGTCTATAGCCCTTTGCGTCCTCCGACCGATCCCGTGGAATTGTTGCAGGCGACGGTCGAGCGCCGCGAACCGATTCTCTGGCGAGAACACGTCGTCTCGACCTATTTGGTGGTCTTTCGCAACGATCCTGGCGAGGAGCTTTCGGGCAACCAAACGGCACGGGCCAAGGCTTGGGTACATTCCGACGGGACGGTTTTGAAGCAGGAGATCAATCTGATGTCGGCGAAGTTGATGTTTGAGCGGATGTAGGATCTGGATGAGAGATGAAGGATGAGAGATGAGAGATGAGAGAAAGTGGAAAGGGTGGCATCCGCTTGCGCGTGCTCCCTCTCCCTCCGGGAGAGGGCTGGGGTGAGGGCGTATTGCGCCGCGAGCGATCATCCCTCATCCCTCATCCCTCATCCCTCATCCCTCATCCCTCATCCCTCATCCCTCATCCCTCATCCCTCATCCCTCATCCCTCATCCCTCATCTGAACCCTGAACCCCTTCTCGAATGATCGAACTCAACAACGTCACCCGCACCTACGGCACAAAGACCGCCGTTTCGGGCCTCAGCTTGAACGTGCCGGCCGGGGAGTTGTTCGCGCTTTTGGGGCCGAATGGCGCGGGAAAGACCACCACCATCAAGATGCTGGTGGGCTTGCTGCGGCCCAGTTCGGGCCATGTGCGGCTGGGTGGTTTTGATGTCGTGGCCGAGCCGCGAAAAGCCTGCGCCTTGTTGGGCTTTGTGCCGGACGTGCCGTTTCTATACGATAAACTCACCGGCCGAGAGTTTTTGCAGTTCCTGGCCTCCATGTATGGCTATAGCCGGCGCGAGGCGGCCGAGCGCGTCGAGCGTGAGATCGAGCATTTTGAGTTGGCGGAGTTCATTGACGAGCTGGCGGAAGCGTATTCACACGGCATGAAACAGCGACTGGTGTTCGCCGCGGCTTTTTTGCACGATCCCGCGGCGCTGATCATCGACGAACCGCTCGTCGGACTCGATCCGCGCAGCGCCAAGCTCGTCAAAGACCTGCTCCGCGCACGCGCCGCGGCCGGCGTGGCCATCTTCATGTCGACACACCTACTCGACGTGGCCGAGCAAATCGCCGATCGCATCGGCATTGTCGACCGTGGCAAGCTGATCTGCGAAGGCACGCTCGCCCAGTTGCGCAGCCGGTTGGCCGCCCAACACACGTCGCTGGAACAGTTGTTTTTGGACGTGACGGCCGGCGGCGCGAGAGGCAACGCCCCCGCCGAAGAAGAAATCACGGTGGGCCAGGCCCACTCAACGCCACAGTGAGGTTTCGTCTTGTCGGTTCACGCACTCGCCGCCCCGCAATCGGCCCGCTCGGCCGCGGCCGAATCGGAACTGCCTTCCGGCCATGACGAAGCGCGGGCCTTTCGCTGGTTGCGGTGGCGGCTGTCGGCCAACTCACTCGCGCAGGCGCTGCGACAGAGCCGCTTGCGTTTGTCGCTGGTGACGCTCTTGACCTGCATCCTTTGGTTCGGACTGTTCGAGCTCTTCGCCGAAGGTTTTCATTTTCTCAGCGTGATGATTCCCGACCGCGTCACGCATGACGACACCGCACGGGCCGTCTTCAGCATCTTTTTCGCCTCGCTCACGGTGATGCTATTCGTTTCCACCGGCATCATTATTTACGGCGGGCTGTATCGCTCGCCGGAGGTGCAGTTTTTGTTCTCGCTGCCGGTGCGCAGCGAGCGGGTGTTTTTACACAAGTTTCAAGAGGCGATGCTCTTTAGCAGTTGGGGCTTCTTGCTGCTCGGCACGCCCATGCTGGTGGCCTATGGATCGGTCGAAGAGTCGCGTTGGTATTACTTTGTCGTCTTGCTGCCGTTTTTGGTCGGTTTCGCCTATATTCCGGGCAGCCTGGGGGCGATCGCCGCCTTGATCGTGGTTCGCTGGCTGCCGCGGCGGGCAATTCGCCTGATGGCAATTGGCCTGGGCTTGGCCGCGCTCGTCGCGTTGATTGTGCTGGCCGCTCGGCTGCGCGGCGGGCGAACCGAAACCGGGCTGCTCACGCCCGGCTGGTTTCAAGACATGCTCGACCGCCTGCGGTTCAGCGAGGCCCGGCTGCTGCCAAGCTGGTGGCTCAGTTCCGGCTTGCTGGAGGCGGCGCAGGGCGGCTGGAAAACCGACATCGAACGCGCCGCCCTGGTGGAAAGTTTCAAATTCCTCTCCCTGACGCTTTCCAACGCCCTCTTGCTGCATCAACTGGCGGTTTGGTTGGCCATGCGGCTGTATCGCAGCGGCTATCAATCGCTGCATGGCGATTTGTCGGGCAGCCGCCGCCCGCGGCCCAACGTGCTGGACCGCTTGATCGAGCGTTGGGCGATCTTTCTCACGCCCGAAATGCGGCTGCTGATCGTCAAAGACTTGCGACTGTTCCGCCGCGACCCGATGCAGTGGTTGCAATTCTTGATTTTTTTCGGCTTGCTCGGGCTTTATTTTTTGAACATCCGCCGCTTGAGCTACGACGTGAACTACGTGGGCTGGGTGAACCTGATCAGCTTCTTGAATCTCTCGGTGGTGGGGCTGATTCTTTCCACGTTCACCACGCGCTTCATCTTTCCGATGATCAGCCTGGAGGGCCGCCGCTTTTGGATACTGGGGCTGTTGCCGTTGCGGCGCGAGACGATTTTGATCGGCAAATTCCTGTTCGCGGCGGTGGGAGCGCTGTTGCCCAGCACCGTGTTGGTGGTGCTCAGCGACACAATGCTGCGCGTCTCGCCGCTGATCTTGTCGTTTCACGTTTTGGCATGTGTGATGTTCTGCGCCGGGCTATCGGGCATCGCCGTGGGCTTGGGGGCGAAGATGCCGAACCTGCGTGAAGATTCTCCCTCGCGAATCGCGGCCGGATTTGGCGGCACGTTGAACCTGGTGCTCAGCACGGCCTACGTGGCGGCGATCGTGACGACGACGGCGTTGCCGTGCCATTTTTACCTGGCCGCCGGCACGATGGGCCAGGTCTCGCAGGTCTCGCCGGAGCGGCTCTGGCAATATGTGGTGATTGGCGTCGCCTCGAGCCTGCTACTCGGCCTGCTGGCCACCATTCTGCCGCTGAGGATGGGTTGCAAGGCGTTTCGGGAGTTGGAGTTTTAGACGTCTACAGTAAGAACCGTCATGGGAATTATCCGCTGTCCGTATTGTCACGAGAATATAGATTCGCGAGATTACCGGCAACACGAAGCTGCGCATGTTCGACTGCTCGCAGACGGACAGCAAACCGACTATGTGTCATTGCCGCCTGAAGACCGCGTTGCAGGTCCGCTGCATGGTGTTCCCCAAGTCTACAGGCACAACCAATGCGGTACGTTCACCCAAATGCCCGAAGAGGCCATTCGCAGTTATTTGAAGAATCCATACCTGTACATGGCGGATAAGACGTTCTGTTGTGGCTGTGGCGTCCATTTTCCGTTTCGTGACCGCGTATGGGCGGAGACCGGCGAGGATCTCCAGGCATATACCGATCGGCTGAGAGCGGTCAAGCCGGAATTTCGTCCCGGAATTCTAAAGCGGATGGGCATCCGGTTGGTTCAGTTCTTACGACGATAACCCCTGGTATGGCTCCTGGGCGGTGTCCATATCTGCCACCGCCGGCCGCGATTGCCTGCGATTCACAAAAATGAAAATCGACCAAAAATGGCGTAACCAATTGAAACCAAATGGGTTATGCCAAAAAACGCATCTGCGCTACGGTGCGCACAGAAAACATGCCAAGCCAGTCGCGAGCCAGAATGCGGGGAGTGTCACAACCTTTCACGCCACGAAGAAAACCAGGGACGATTTTATACGGTGATTTGTGTCGCGGCTAATATCGCCCGTGCGAGCTTTTCACGTCGCGCATGCCGCTGTGGGCGGTGTCGGAGGTTTGCCCGATCTTGCCGCGGCTGTCAATGAAGACCAGCAAGTCGGCCCGGGGCGGCCCGGCAAATGGCAACGACTCCAGCAGCCCGCTCTGCTTGCCGGGCACCGGCGTGGCGACCACGCCCAAGTCGATCAACAACACCTGATCGGCCGGCCAACGAAAGCGCTCGTGCATGCCGAAGTGCGAGATTTGGGGCACCTGGATTTCAGCTTGTTGACGTGAGTTGCCGGGCACGGCAATGGGAATGTTGACCCTCACCAGGCGTTCAAGCTGATCGATATTGCAATTGATGACGGCATCGACCAGGCGGCCGTCCATCGACAGCAGCGGACTCAATTCCAGCGAGAAGCCTTCGTCGAACTGGGTTTGGTTCGGCTGGTACGAGGGATAGAGATCCGGCCGCATGATCAGGTCGCGCGTGTAGGGGCGCGGCCGAATGGCGGATACCGTGGTGGATTGTCCGTTGTTGACCAGCAAATGCGGCGAGTTGTGCTCGCGAAAGTCACTGCGTTTGTGCAGTTCGGAGATCAACAGGGCGTAGTCTTCCTTGTGCAAAAGCCAGGCTTGAATGCCTTGCGTTTGAGTTGGCACCGCATGCAAGATGGCCTGATAGCGGGCGCGCCAATTGGGGCTGCCCACAGTTACCACGCGCAAGCCAAAGGCGTTGGTTTCGGCCTCGGTGTTGACGAACCGATCGACGATATCGGCCACCGCGGCCTGCACCTGCGGCGTATGGTAGGCGATGAGTGTGCTTTGGTTGGCGCTGAGGGCGGCGAAAACTTCCGAGTGCCACGTTTCGTAACCGGTTTCGCGCAGAATCCAGTCGATGACCGCTTGCTCGGGCCGGTTGGTGCTCGTCACGCGCAAGGTGTACGGCCGAATGTTGTAGGTCTTCCAGACCTGGCCGGCGTCGTTGGGCAGGCCGGTGGGCGCGGCGAAATCGCTTTCCATGCGTCGCGGAGCTTGCGCAAGTCGTTCGCCACGGGCGGGGCCGGCCGGGCCGGCGGCGGTGCGCGGCGGCTTGCCCACTGATTTTTTACTGATTGTGGCGCCGGTCGCTTTCCAGGCCGGGCCGCCCGGCCGCGGGCTGTCGGTTTCCACCGCCGCATCGTCGGTGGCTTGTGGCAGGGCGACCTGTTGGGCCAATGCGCCGCGCGGCAGGCTTAGGCCCAGAAACGTCAATACTAATAGAACAGGAGCTAAAAAACTCCGTGTTACGC
>DASVGM010000561.1:0-8416 GCA_036379555.1 Pirellulales bacterium
GAGCGAAGGTCGCTCCGCGACGGATGAAAGCGGCGATGAATCGCCGCACTCCAAGGCAGCAGCGGCTGCTTACGTCTGAATTGCCACAGGGAAAAGCCCACCGGCACTCTCCTCCCCATCCGCATAAGGCGAAAAACCGCCGCGTCAAGCCCTGAATCAAAGGCGGTTCGGCAGCGGGCGGCGTGAATCTTTAGAAATTTTTTCTCGCCCTAACCCTAATTGCGTTAGCCAGTTACGTGTTTTGGCCGCCGCTTTGGTAAACTTTTCTGTTTGCAGTTCGGCAAAAAGTCGGCCACATTCTCTTAAAGGGACTTATGTGGGCGCCGTTTGCGGTGACCAATGCGGTTCTCTTTGGCGTAATAATAATGGCAGGGGGGAGGAAGCGCCGCGAAACTCAAGTTTCGCGGTTTGCGTGTGGGAAGGAAAGTGTCGCTATGAGATCACTATTCAGCTTTTTCATTTCCATTTCGTTGTGTGGGCATGCCTTGGGGCAGTGCCAGGAATACCGCCTGCAATACGGCACGGTGTACGATGAGCAGCAGGTCACCGCCATGCGCGTCGAGTATGAAGACGCTTTTGAAGAGCGTCGCGTGACGAGCTTCCGGCCGGTCTGGGAAACGCAAACCCGGCAGGAACGACGCACGGTGCTGAAGCCCGTGTATGAAACCTCGGAGCGCGAGGAGCGCTATTTCGTCGAGCGGCCGCAATGGGAAGAACACGTTGAAGACCGCAGCTATGATGTGACGCGCGACGTCTTTGAGACGGCCGAGCGTGAGGAACGATACGTCGTCAACCGGCCGGTGCTGGAGACGCAAGAGCGAGAAGAACGCTACCTGGTTCGTCGGCCGCTGGTGGAAACCACCGAGCGCGAAGAACCGTACACCGTGATGGAACCGGTCACCACCTATCGTCCGGTGCAGGTCGATCAGGGCGGCTTCGCCGATCAGCAGGTTGTCCATGCCGGCGCGGTGCGCAACCGCTTGCGATGGCAATCGGGCCGTTGCGCGCTTGACCCCGCGACCGGGCAATCGGCTTATCAGCGCGGCGGGCTGTTCTGGGTGGCCGAAAAACAGCCCGACGTGGTGGAAACTCAGCGAGTTTGGATTCCCAACGTGGTGACGACTCAAGTTCCGCAAACGACCTTGATGCCGCGCACCGCGGTGCGAAGGGTGCCGGTGACGCTCACCCGCTACGTGGATGAGCAGGTGGTGCGCAAGGTGCCGGTGCAGGTTTGCCGCATGGTTCAGCACGAAGAGGTGCGCCGCGTGCCGTATACGGTTCGCAAGCAAGTGGTCGAGCGCGTGGAGAACAAGGTTCCGGTGCGCGTGTGCCGTATGATGCGCGAAGAGATGGTGCGGAAGGTGCCGGTGACGACCGTGCGTTACATGCAAGAAGAGCAAGTCACGGAGGTGCCCGTGCGTGTTTGCCGCCAGGAGCAGGTGGAACAGACGGTGCGCGTGCCGGTGAAGGTGGAGAAGCGCGTGCCGGTGACCTACACTTATCGCGTGCCGCGGACGGTGGTTTATCGCGTACCCATCGACCCTTGCGGCAACGTGATCACGGTCGTGGCGCCGGCGGTGGTGCCCGGTTCGGTCGTTGTGCCCAGCGCTCCGGCGAGCACGCCAACCTACCAATCCGAAATGAAAAACGAGCCGACGCCCGCGCCGGCAAACGGCGATGGCAACGGCAAAGCCAATGGAGCCGGAAAGGCCACCAATGGCAAGGCCAACGGCTCGAACGGCGACGACGCGAACAAGCAGCCGGAGCTGCGCTCGAACGAGCAGATTCCCGAAGCGATTGACGCGGAACCCACGTCGGCGGTGAAGCGTTCGGGCGTGCGAGGCGGAGCGAGCGCCGGTCCACGAGTGGTGCGTTCTTACTTCGACCGCGAAGCATAAAGCGCCGGCCAGCGCAGTCTGAACGAAGTGCGGTGCAAAATCCAGCGCCGGGGCACGGGTCAGAGCGATCTGGTTCGTGCCCTTTTTTGTTGTTCTTCACGCGGAAGCGACAAAACATGCTCGTCGCGATCGCACAAGATCACTTAGCCGGCGTTGCGAACCGGCCCAGGAGAACGCTTGACAGTGTGTGTTGCGGAATTGGCACCGTCTCAAATCGCAACATGAAGCGTTGACAGTTGTTACTTCGTTTCGTCGTGGCGGCGCTGGACCGTTGATGCCACCCGCTTGCCGGGTGGAGAATCACGTTGGCCGTCTACACCGGGCATTTGCCACCAACCCCTTCTCCGATTTTCCGCCGCTTGGCCGCCTTCGGCCGCCAAGCGGCGGAAAATCGGGCGTTTGGGAAAGGCCGCCGGTGTAGACGGCCAACGTGAAAACTCCCTCGGGCAAGCCGAGGGCATCTTCAACAAGCATGTTGGCAAGCCGGAGTCCGGCCAATGCAAAGGCGGGGCTACGGGTGCCAACTGTCAACTTTGAAACCCTTGAAAAACATGAACTTGAGACGGCGCCGCGAAATTCATAAGAATTCTGGCCCTAACCGATACCACGGCCCGACGTCTCGCGAAGTCGGCTACGGGCCGGTGCGTAATGCGGGTTAGCATGCACAGTGTACTTGGCGAACCGATGTTCAACGAAGACGCGGCAAAGCATTTCGGCCCAGAACAGGTCGGCCCAGAACAGCCCGGCACGGAAGGGGCGTTGGCCGCCGTTCGCGTCTGCCGCATCGACGCCGCCGGCCGTGCCGAATATACCGACATGCTGGCGGTCGAGGAGCCGCTCGAAATCCGCCTCGGCATCGAATTCGACGGTCGGCGCTCGCGCCGCGGCGTGTCCGTCACCATGCGCACGCCCGGAAACGACGATGAACTGGCCGCCGGGTTCCTCTTTAGCGAGGGAATTCTCACCGACCGGCGGCAGATCGCGGATATTCACCGTTGCGCAACGGGCAACGTGGTGTGTGTCGATTTGCGGGCGGATGTCGCCGTCGATTTCGCCAAACTCGAACGCCACTTTTACACCACCTCAAGCTGTGGCGTGTGTGGCAAAACATCCTTGGAAGCGGTGCGCGCCAACCTGCCCCGGCAACCGGCCGACGTTCGGCCGCTGGTCGAGGCGTCGGTAATTCACCGCTTGCCCGATTCACTCAGGGCGGCGCAATCCGCTTTCGACCGTAGCGGCGGGCTGCATGCCGCCGCGCTGTTTGATCCCCGCGGCGAACTCGTTTCGTTGCGTGAAGACGTTGGCCGGCACAACGCCGTGGACAAGCTCATCGGCGCTGAGTTCCTTGCCGGCCGCACGCCGCTGGCGGAGTCGGTGCTGTTGCTCAGCGGCCGAGCCAGTTTTGAATTGGTGCAGAAAGCGGCGATGGCTGGTATTGGAGTATTGGCCGCCGTCGGCGCGCCATCCAGCCTGGCGGTGGAGCTGGCGCGCGAGTGCGGCCTGACCGTGCTCGGTTTCGTTCGCGAAGATCGCTTCAATATTTACACTGGGCACGAGCGTATTGTCCGCGCGTAGGCCGCCGCTCGATGCTCAGGGCCACCTCGGCTGTTGGCCGAACGCGAATATCGCCCAGATCGCGCACCTCTCCGGGAAGGAGCACCAGGCCAATGAATGCCATGCCCGCGAACTGCCGCGCCTTTGCGTCGCGGAGAATCTTGGCTTCGTAGCGTAGACCGGGCACCAAATGATCGATGCGGAATCTCCCCTCCGGGTCGATCGTGACGTCCGCATGCTCGCCCGCATTGGGGTCGGGTTGGACCAGCGGAGCCTGCTCGCTCATCGAGAGGGTCGGCGGTTGCCCCCAAGGGCCGCCTTGCTTGCCAATGGGAAGCGGCTTGCCGTTCTCATCGACGATGCGACCGGTAACGGTCGCCCATCGGCTCATGCGGACGGTATAGGCCGCATCGCCGTCGCCGCGCGCCGCAAGAAAACCGATGAGTTGACGCTCTTCCTGGATAAACGTGACGCGTCGGAACCGATCTGGGTGCAGCTTGGTGAGCAAAAAGCTGGCGGCGCGCAGCGGCGGTTCATAGTCGTATTGATCGAGAGTCGCGCCCCTGGTACTAACGCCCGTGACCGGTTTGCCGTCGGCATCAATCAGCCGGCCGCTGCGCGGCTTATCCGCCACAACGGTGGCCGTCAGCTCCAATGGCCCGGAATTCGGCGCCGGGTTGACGAGCACAATCGCGGCATAGTCGTCCTGAAAGTGCCATCCGCAGGAGGTATAAAGCGTGTCGTGCGTGCCATAGAAGCCAATCCGCTCGCGTTCCGTCCAGTCGAGCCGGCCTGGGGCGAAGAAGGTTTTGGGATCGACACCGGCGGCACGCAGATCGTCGCGACCGGAGGTCTGCACGAAAATGGCGCCCGGCCCTGGCAAAACGAAGCCCTGGTACGTTCCGTCGGCGTTTCGCCCGGCGCTGCTGAGGGGCCGCCTGCATGGATAGCAAAAGCCCCTGGGGGCATGCGGGTTCGGCACGACGTCATCATAAGTGACCTCCGCGTCGACCGGTTGTCCCTGCTCGTCGACGAGTTTTAATCGGAACGGAATTCCGCGCTGGCATTCGATCAAGACCGGTGCGTCTCCCGCGGCGAAAAGCGACGCCGATTGGTAATCCATTCCGGGCGCCGAAGCCGCCGTGACCGGCTGCTTGTCGGGGGTGAACATAAGACCGGTTACGCTGAAGCGCCCTTGCGCATCGGTGACCGTCTGGTGAGTTAGCACGCCATCGCGTGGATAACATTCATCCTTGGTTCGTGAGGGCCAACTGTTTCTCGATCCAATGCCCACCCAAATCCCGACGATCGGCTCATGCGAGTCGCGATCGCGAACCACTCCTGAAATGGTTCGGCCCCGTTTGAGTTCGAGCACGAAACCGGCGCCATGAATGACTCCGGTGGCGACTCCGTGGGCACCCCGGCGAATACCAACAGCCGGCGCGTCGCGCGTCATGACAAACAGCGACGTGTCGACGACTGCCGGCGCCGACACGTCGAGGCTCACGATGCGGTCGCGTCCGAATCCTGACATGGTGAATCGTCCGTCGGCGTCGGTCGCCGTTTCCGCCGTCAGCCCCGGAATCTGGTGCGGTCGGAAGTACAAATGCCGTTCAACGGCCGCTGGGCTGCCAGCAGGCGACGCCGTGGCCTCACGGCGAAGGTGTTCGTCGAGATTCCGGTGGCGCGGCACAATTAGGTTAATTAGCCGGACGCGGGCGCCGGACAGCGGTGAACCGTCCGGGTTGAGCAGCCGCGCTTGGATCGGCACATCATCCTTGGCGAGTTCAAAGGTGAAATGGTTCCGCTTAATCCGCACGGCGGGCGTTCGCCCGAATGATTGCGAACGGTCTTTTACAAAGATCCAGTCTGGCCCATAACCGTCGGCCGTGGCGCTCATCAGTCCCGCGCGGCGAGCGCGCAGGCCGTCGACATCGAGATAGGTCATATCGGGCGCATCGAACGCGAACCGTCCGTCTTCACCGGTCACGGCCCTCACGCGCAGGGCGTCGCCAATCGCAGTTGGCAGGGTGTTGAATTTGCTATCGATGGCGACGATCACGATGCGAGCGCCGCGCAGCGGATTGCCATCTTGGTCCGTAACTCGTCCACGAAAGCGTCCGGCGAATTCGGGGTCGTCGGGGTCCGCTTGAGCGTCCGCGGCGGCATCGTCGTCGGCGCCGGCAGGTCGGGTGAACAGCATCGCCGTGAGAAACGCGCCAACGCAAATGAACAGCCAAGTAAACCGATGCACCGTCGTGCGGTCGTCTTTCGCCATGGTACACGTCCTTCTCACGATCTGCATGTCCAGCGCCTGTGTGCATCTTACCGGCGGTAGAGCCTTTCGTCCATATTGGGGCTTCCAAGGTCTCGGCAATTTAGACGAAAGTGGCTGAGTGTTTGTCGTACTCTTGGAGTGCGTGCGATTTATCGCCGCTTTCCATCGTCGCGGAGCGACCTTCTTTTTATCTCAGTGCGTTTTGAATCGGTCGTTCCGGCCATCGCCTCGCATCGGTCGTCTCGGCTTCGCAAGACCAGCGTAAACGCTGGAACAAGGCGGTCGCCGGAACGCGGCCGTCAATCCGCGCGATCTGCACGAAGGTCGCTCCGCGACGGGTGAAAGCGGCGATGAATCGCCGCACTCCAAGACGGTCGCAGCCGCGTCCGCGGCGAAAACGTCGCCGACCCGAGCCTCTTGCGGTCCTGACGAGTTTGAACCATACTCGCGCCATGCTCCGCAGACACGTTGCCCTCGCCCGTCACCTGCTTATGAAAATCAAAACAGTATTCCTGCTCGCGTCGCTCTGCCACCTTTTCGTTCCGCTCGCGGCGCCGGCGGCCGACCGGCCGAACATCGTGGTCGTGTTGGTCGATGATCTGGGCTTCTCCGATATCGGCTGTTACGGCGGCGAGGTTCCCACGCCCAATCTCGACCGCCTGGCCGCCGAGGGTGTCCGCTTCACGCAGTTCTATAACACCGCGCGCTGCAGCCCGACGCGCGCTTCGCTCATCAGCGGCCTCTACCCGCACCAGGCCGGCATGGGCTGGCTCGATAACATGGTCGTGCCCCAATCGCAAGGCATTCACGGCCGGTTGTTGCCGCGGTGCGTGACCATCGCCCAGGTGCTCCGCGGCGCCGGTTACTTCACCGCCATGACCGGCAAATGGCACCTGGGCCAACAGCACGGAACGACCCCCTGGAACCGCGGCTTCGACCGCTCGCTCAATTCGCGCTACGGCGAAGTTTATTTTCCCAAAGAAATGGACCGGCCCGGCACGGACGTACTTTATCTCAACGGCAAAGAGTTGCCCAAGAGCTCGCCCACGTTTGGCGCCGACTGGTATTCGACCGACCTGTTCACCGAGTGGGGGTTGAAGTTCATTGACGAAGCCCGCGAGCAAAAGAAACCTTTCTTTTTGTACCTTGCCCAGGGAGCGGTCCATTTTCCGTTGCGGGCGCCGCGCGAGGTGATTGAGAAATATCGCGGCAAATACATGGCCGGTTGGGACGCGCTGCGCGAGCGGCGGCACGCCAAGCAGATTGAAATGGGCCTGGTCGATGCGAAGTGGCCGCTGACGCCGCGCCCGCCCGAATCGCCCTCATGGGAGTCGCGCGCGCCAGAGCGGCGCGAGCGTTTCGATCAGATCATGGCGGTCTACGCGGCGATGATCGACCGCATCGACTTCGCCATGGGCACGTTGGTTGAAGGGCTGCGGAAACGCGGCGCGCTCGACAACACGTTGATTCTTTTCCTCAGCGACAACGGCGGCAACGCCGAGGGCGGGCCGCCGGGCGTAACGCAAGGCGAGGGACCGATCGGCAGCCCGCAGTCGCGCGTGTTGTTGGGCATGAATTGGGCGACGTTGGCCAATACGCCGTTTCGCCGCTACAAGCACTTCACCCACGAAGGCGGCATCAGCGCGCCGTTGATCGCCCATTGGCCTACGGGCATCCCGCACGAGCGGCACGGCGCGCTGGAAAAGCAACCGGCGCACTTGATTGACATCATGGCCCCCGCGGTGGATTTATCCGGCGCCCAGTATCCGCGCGAGTTTGAAGGGCACGCCATCGAGCCGATGCAAGGCGTGAGCTTGCGGCCGGCTTTCGCGGGCGAGTCGCTGGCGCGCCAAGAGCCGATCTTCTGGGAGCATGAGGGAAACAAGGCCGTGCGCGACGGCAAATGGAAGCTGGTCATGCGTCATCGTCAACCCTGGCAACTTTTCGACATGGAGGCCGACCGCACCGAGCAGCACGACCTAATTGACGAGCAGCCCGAATTGGCCGCGAAGTTGAAAGCCGCCTGGCAAGCCTGGGCCAAGCGCACCTACGTGGACGATTGGCCGGGGCCAGATCACACCGACTGGGGCCAAGACATCAAGCGACCGTGAGCGTTCCGCATTGACACCTCACGCGGCCCTGGATTCTGCTAGAATAGAAACAAATGATCTCGCCCGGATTTTTCACCGGCCCCGCTACGGGCGGCGCACACTGCGTAGCAGAATTCGTAAGAATTCTGGCCGCAACCTGCTGCGACGGCCCGACTTCTCACGAAGTCGGCTACGGGCCGATGAATAATCCGGGCTAGCGGCAAGCGCAGCCGCCTGACAGATTCAAGACCATAGTCCAGAGCGTCGGATCGTTTATGAAAGCAATCGCGTTGATAGGGAGAGTTGAGTGTGGGCAGATTAAGCTGATCGAAAATGCACAACTGCCCGACAGCGGGCTGGTGTACGTGGCAGCGCCTGATTCCGGTATGGCAGACACGCGCAGGATTACTGATCCCTGCGCAAAGAAGGTGGACTATTTCTTGGCTGTTTCGCGAAATTGATGGGTGGTTCCCCCCTGCGATCCGCCACCGCCGGGCTTGCCCCGGTGGAAGCGCTGACTGACTGGCTAGAACGAACGCTCCGACAGATTCTTTCCGTTTTCGCGTTGCATCCGCCGCCTTTGGCGGCGGATGCAA
>DASVGM010000562.1:0-6019 GCA_036379555.1 Pirellulales bacterium
GCGAGTTGCCCGGCGGCGGAACGCTGTGCGAACAAGACGCGGTGCTGAGGTTCGTGCGCGGAGAAGTTTCGGCCGAGGCCGACGAGTTGGTCAGCAATTATCCGCGGCTCATCGACGAATTGAAGGTGGGCGACCGCGTGATGCTGGCCGACGGCACCGTCAGCCTCGTCGTGGAAGAGCGCGAGCCTGATCTGGCCGTGTGCCGCGTGATCCAATCGGGCCTGGTGCGCAGCCGCCAAGGCATTAACCTGCCCGGCGTCAAGCTGGGGCTGCCCGCCATGAACGAGGAAGACTGCACGCACGCGATCTGGGCGGCGCAGCACGGAGTTGATTTTGTCGGTCTGAGCTTCGTGCGCTCGCCCGACGAGGTGCATGCTCTCAAAGCGCTATTGCGGGCGCATGGTTCGCGCGCCATGGTCATCGCCAAAATCGAAAAGCCCGAGGCGCTCGATCGCCTGGAAGAGATCGTAACGGTGGCCGACGGCGTGATGGTGGCCCGCGGCGATTTGGGAGTCGAAATCGACGTGGCCCGCATGCCGGTGGCGCAAAAGCAAATTGTGGGCGTCTGCAACCGCCATCGCAAGCCGGTGATCATCGCCACCCAAATGCTCGATAGCATGCAGCACTCGCGATACCCCACGCGGGCTGAAGTGACCGACGTGGCCAACGCCATCTTGGATGGTTGCGACGCCTGCATGCTCTCCGGCGAAACGGCCGTCGGCGAGTATCCGCGCGAGGCGGTGGAGATGATGAATCGCATCGCGTTGGCCACGGAGCCGTTGCTGCGCGATCGCGGGGCCCAGCCGTTGTCGGACGTACGTATTGAAGATCTGCACCGCGTGACCGAAGCGGTGGTTTACGGAGTGCAGTTTATCGCCTCGCAGCTTGACGCCCGGCTGATCGTGGTGGTGACGCACAGCGGCGCCACGGCGTTGGCCCTCTCCAAACTGCGCACGCACGTGGCGATCGCGGCCGTATCGGATCTGCCGGCGGTGACGAGGCAGATGTGCTTGTTTTGGGGCGTGACGCCGCTGGAGAACGTCTCGGCGCGGCAAAGCGATCAGCTTATCAACCACATCGAGCAGTGGGGCCACGCGACCGGTTGTCTGGCGGCGGGCGATCATGTGTTGTTTGTCGGCGGCATTGGCCTGATGGCCTCGGGCCACAACATGCTGGTGGTTCACGAAGTGCGCAAGCCGCCGGAACCGACCGCGCACTGACGGCTGAACGTGCGGCGCTGCCGGTTGGTTCGCGTCTCGGCGTGCTTTGCGTCGGTCCGCGGCGCGCCGCCTCCCTTAGATCAAGAACGATCGGGCGAATAGGTGAGCAGCAGCCGATCCGCCACGGCCTCGCTTTCAAGTGTCTGGCCCGACATTTGAAAGCGGCGCAGCATCGACCGGCCACAATTCACCATCGCTTCCGTTTCAAACAACCGATCGGGGATTTGAAGTTCACATACCTTATCGCCCGATCGTTTAGTTCCGTCAATTGACACGGCTACAAAAACCCCTCGCGATTTGCAACGCGCCACGGCTTCAAAAAGTGACGGCAGGTTGAATGACTGTGCTCCGTAGAGGATCGTCTGCGAATCCGCGTAGGGCGGGTCGCAATAGATCAGATCGCCCTCCTCGGCGCGCTCCATCATCTCGACGAAGTGCGAATGAACGAATTGACTTCCTTGACAGCGCTGCCGCCACTCATCAACGCGCCTATTGAACGACGTGGGCGAGATTGGATGATGCACTCCGCAGGGCGTCGACATGAAGCCGTCCGCCTTACGAAACCGCACGACGCCGCCGTAACAAGAGCGGCAGAGGAAGACCAGATCGCAGCCGTTGGGCCGCGAATTGTACGATGCCTTGATCTCCTCATACACATCTTCTTTTGTCTTGTGCCGCAGCCGTTCGCAGCGCTCGGCGTACCACTGCTTTAGTTCATTGGGGCGGTCTTTAAGTGCCCGCCAGATTTCGATCAGCGGAAGGAATCCATCCGATCCGAAAGCCGACTGAGGGGCCAAAGTTCCCAGCACCGCGCCGCTGCCCAGAAATGGCTCAAAATACGTACCAAACCGCGCCGGGAAATAGGCGGCGATCTCGTGCGCGAATCGCTGCTTGTTCCCAATCCATTTGAGAAGTTGCCGTCGAAAGGGCCGTATTTCAATACGACTCTCAGGCGAAAAAAGTGGCAAAAGTTGCTGCGTTCGCATCGGTGCTGCAAGGTTGGAGGAATCTAAGCATTCGTTCATATCGCGTCCACAAACATATCCCATATTGGGATGCACTGTCAACTGTGTTTCGATGGACCCAATGGATAAGAGCATTTACACGCCCGCACAGCGGGCTTTGCAGGAAACGTTGCGGCAAATTCGATTGGGCGCCGGCCTGCGGCAAGAAGATCTTGCGGCGCGGCTCGCTAAACCGCAGTCGTTCGTGTCGAAGTATGAGTCGGGCGAGAGACGGCTCGACCTTGTTGAGCTGCATCAGATCTGCGCGACAACCGGCGTGTCGTTGCTTGAACTTGTGAGGCGTTATGAGGAGCAACTCGCGAAATGCAGCCCAACCCTGACTTCCTAGGCCTTACGAAAGCCTTCTGGGCGAATGTCCGAACAATAAGCCAAAAAGTGGGTTACACTGTGAAGCCCAAGCGGCAGGCCGGAGTGTCTGGTCAGGCGGGCCCGATCAAGGTGCCTACGCTGACGGAAGCCGCAGCGGCGCTCGAGCAGCTCGGGCTGACTTCGGCCCATCTTATCACCGACAAGGCGACGCCCACCGATTTCGGGAAACGCATCGTTGATTACTTCGATTACCGCGCCGATGCGTTAAACCGGATCGTGGAGCCTCTGCTAATGACCGGCGATCAGGCCAAACTGCTTTATGAAAGGCTGCAACGCAAGCTGAAAACAACCGTTGCCGTGCCGATGAATAAACAAAGCGGCGAGATGAAGCGGCCCGCCTACTTCACGGGCATTATAAGCATGTTGATTGACGCGAATTTGCGCGGGCTTCCATGCAACTTCAATCCTCAGGAATTGACGACGGTGACACGCCAAAGGGAGCCATTTCGAACGCTCGCCAGGCGAATTGATGGTGCATTTCCGGGGCCGGTTGATCCAATCGCGGTTTGGGAAATCAAGGAGTATTATTACACGACAACCTTTGGCAGCCGAGTCGCCGACGGCGTTTACGAGACGTTGCTCGACGGAATGGAGTTGGAAGAATTGAACGCGGCGTTGCGTGAACTCGATGGTGGAGCAAATCCGTTCCACCACATTGAGCATCTGCTGCTGATCGATGCTCACTATACGTGGTGGGTTAAGGGACGTTCGTACCTTTGTCGCATCATTGACATGATGCACATGGGATATGTTGATGAAGTTCTTTTCGGCAAAGAAGTGGTCGAACGGCTGCCAAAGATCGTCAAAGACTGGATCGCCAAGTACGAACTCATTTCGTGAAGCGGCAAACTAAGCAAGCGTGCCGGGAAGAAATGCATTCTCGGCGGGCTCCGCCGCCGCGTGTGCTGTCTACGGCGATACTCAATCGTTTCGCCATTGGTAATCCTCGCTTGTCTGGCAATGGCCAAAGGGCTTACAATGCGGCTGGCCGGACGGAACCCTAAATGACAACAGCGATTACCGCGCGCAAGGAACCTGCCGCCATGACGAGCGTTTATTCCCTTCTCGAAATCCCAGCGGCCCAGACCGGCCAAGTACCGTTGTCCGCAAGCGTCTCCACCTGCCGTGCCAAACGTGTCGCCATTCTCGGCTCGACCGGCAGTATCGGCAAAAGCACGCTCGATGTCATTGCCGCCGCAAACGGCACGCTCGCCGCCGTGGCCCTGTCGGCCCATGCCAGCCTTGATGAGTTGGCCGAGCAGGCTAACCGGGTTCGCCCCCGCTGGCTAATCGCCACCGATGCCGAAGCGGCCGGCCGGCACGTCTGGCCTCGGTTGCCCGATGACGTAGAATTGCTGGTTGGCTGCGAGGGGCTGGTCCGGGCGGTCACGTCGGCGGAGGTCGATGTGGTTGTTTCGGCCATCGTGGGCAGCGCCGGTTTGCGAGGCACGTGGGCCGCCTTGGAAGCCGGCAAAACCGTGGCTTTGGCGAATAAAGAGACGCTGGTCACGGCCGGCCCATTGGTGACCGAACTGGCCCGCCGCCGCGGCACGGCCATTTTGCCGGTCGATAGCGAGCATAGCGCGGTGTTTCAGGCGTTACAGACCGGTAAAAAAGGAGAATTAAGGCGAATTGTACTGACGGCCAGCGGAGGGCCGTTCCGCAATCACACACCGCGGCAGTTGGCCAATGTCACCGTGGACGACGCTTTGGCCCATCCCACCTGGCGGATGGGCCCGAAAATCACCGTCGATTCGGCCACGTTGATGAACAAGGCATTGGAGATTATTGAAGCCCGTTGGCTGTTCGACCTGTCGGTCGAGCAGATCGCGGTGGTCATTCATCCGCAGTCGATCGTTCACTCGATGGTCGAGTGGGTCGATGGTTCGGTGATTGCACAGCTTAGCCCGCCGGATATGAAACTTCCCATTCAATATGCGTTGACCTATCCTGAGCGGCAGCCGGGCGTGGCTGCGCGGTTCGATTGGTCGCGTTCCTGCCGGCTTGATTTTGAGCCGGCCGACGAAGAGCGTTATCCGGCGTTGGGTCTGGGCATGGAGGCGGCGCGACGCGGCGGCACCACCGGGGCGGTGCTGAACGCGGCCAACGAAGCCGCCGTGGCGGGATTTTTACAGGGCAAACTCAAATTCAATCAAATCGTGCCGCTGGTGAAAAGCGTGCTCGAACATCACCATTTTGATCCGTCCCCGTCGTTGGAGCGCGTGATGCGACTCGACGGCTGGGCACGCGAGGAGGTAGTGCGTTGCATTGGCAATTGATCGCCAGCATTGGCTGGTTTCTTGACCCCACGAATTGGCCCGTCATCGCGGAAGTGGCGGTGGGCATCGGCATGGTCATTTTCGTCCATGAACTGGGGCACTTCGCCGTAGCCAAGGCCTGCGGTGTGAAGTGCGAAAAGTTTTATCTCGGCTTCGACGTTGGCGGTTGGAAGCTGTTTAAGTTTCAATGGGGCGAAACCGAGTACGGCATCGGCGCCCTGCCTTTGGGCGGCTACGTGAAGATGCTCGGCCAGGACGACAACCCCGGCCGCCTGCACGAAGAGACCGAACGCGCCAAGCTCAAGCCCGCCGTCAAAGAACAAGGCGAAGTCGAGCAGGGCGAGGGTGAGCCGGGCGAGGGCGACGCGCTGTTCGACCCGCGCAGCTACCTGGCCAAGAGTGTTCCGCAACGCATGGCCATTATCTCGGCCGGCGTGATTATGAACGTCATTTTCGCCTTCGTGGTCTTTGCCTGGGCATTCAAGCTGGGCGTGCGTCAAGTGGCCTGCGAAGTCGGCAAGACGGTACCCGGCGAAGCCGCCTGGCGCGGCGGTTTGCGCCAAGGAGACGACATCCGGCGCATCGGTGATGTGAAAAACCCGATCTTTCAAGACTTGCGCACCGGCATCGCCTTGGGCGACAACCTGGAGCAAGGCATCGAGTTTGACGTGCGGCGCCGCGGCGGCGAGAACACCGAGACGCTGGTGTTGGTGCCCGCCATCCGTGGGCGACGCCCCATCATCGGCGTGCAACCCAATACCGGCCGCGTTTTGGGCAAGCCGGCGGTCAATCCGTATAGCGAGACCGCGCGGTTGAAGCCCGATCTTCAGCTCAACGACGTGGTCGTGGCGGTCGACGGCCACGCCGTGGCCGATTCCGTCGCCTTGGAGCGCGAATTGGCAAGCCACCGCGGCGAGGTCACGCTGACGGTGGAACGAGCTGTTACACCGGCATCCGCCGCCGACGGCGCGCCGGCCGAGCCCCAGCGCATTGAGGTCACGTTGCCCAAAGTGCCAATGCGCACGGTCGGCGTGGTGATGGAAATGGGCAAAATCGCGGCCATTCAAAACGGTTCGCCCGCGGAGGCGGCGGGCATTCAGCCGGGCGATAAGCTCGTGGCCGTTGA
>DASVGM010000563.1:0-3252 GCA_036379555.1 Pirellulales bacterium
TTTCCCGAACAACTCAGCCAATTGGGCCTGGCCGCCTGGAAGTCGAGAAAAGTGTTCGGCAGTTTGCCCGACGGGCAAATCGGCGACGTGAATGTTTCGACGACGCAGTTGGCCCAGCGGCTGGGCGCCTCGCTGGCCGACCACGTCACCACGCCGCGCGGTTTGCTGACCGACGATTATGTGGGTTCCCGCACGAACGTCGGCTTCCGGCTCTATGTCGATACCTTGCCGCAGCATGTCGGCGAGCACGATTTTTTCAGCGGCATCACGCTGCATCCCGGCGGCGAGGCGCGGCGGAACATCGGCGAGTTCGCCACGCCGGGCATCGACGTGCTGCGCCGCATGGCGCAAAAGCAGCG
The DNA here is from genome assembly GCA_036379555.1 of Pirellulales bacterium. Taxonomy (GTDB): domain Bacteria; phylum Planctomycetota; class Planctomycetia; order Pirellulales; family JAICIG01; genus DASSFG01. The sequence goes on from DASVGM010000563.1 coordinate 360, forward strand.
CAACGTGCAGGCCATCATCGCCCGTGCCGAGCAGGGCCAGCTCGACGCCGCGCGCTATGCCGCGCAAATCAACGACCTAACAACCGGACTCGATTCGTCAACGGCCGGCAACGTGATTTATCAATTGGGCCAGCATTACCGTCAAACGGGCAAATGGCCGCTGGCGGCGGAAACCTTCACCATGCTCACCGAGCGCCATCCCGATCATCCCCTTGCCGAAGCGGCCTTGGTTTGGCTGGTGCGATATTGGTCCAGCGGCGAAGCGGCCTGGCGCGAGCAGCGACTGGCGGCGGCCAAAGGCCAGCACGCCGCCGCGCTGCAGCTCGTCACTCAAATGACCACCTTTCAGCCGCCCGCCGGCTTGGGCCAGGTGTTGCCGGCGAAAAACGAAATCGTTCCGGGCAACGCCCCGCGCGTCGAGGGGCAGTTGGCCGTGGCCGAACATACGCTCGCCAGCGATCGCGCCGGTCGAGCGACGGCCCTGGGCAAACTGCTTGAACAGCGCAATCCGGCCACCTACGCCGAACCAACCGTGCGCTTCGCGCTGGCCTCGGCCTATCGGCAGCAGGGCCTGACGAAAGAATCTCGCAAGCACTATTTCGACGTCCAACGACTGCGCGACCACGACGATTGGTGGACCTGCGCCGAGGGCGAACGCTGGCTGCATGAGCCAAAAGGCATGTCGCCTAAGACGATCTTGAACGCGGCCAACGGGCCGCGACCGCGGCTCGACGGCCGGCTTGACGACGCCGTCTGGCAGCGCACCAACAAGGTCGATCTGAAAGGCGAATTGAACGACGGCAACGAGCCGGCCGCGAAGGCGATGGTGGCCTACGACAATGAGTTTCTCTACTTGGCGGTCGAGTGCCAGCGCGCGCTTGCCCGGCCGCCGAACGACGCGGGGCCGCGCTCGCGCGACGCCGACCTGGCCGGGCACGATCGCGTCGATTTTTACCTCGATCTCGATCGCGATTGGTCAAGCTGGTATCGCCTGTCGGTCGATCACCGCGGTTGGACCGGCGAGGCTTGCTTTGACGACGCCGCTTGGAACCCGGCCTGGTTTGTCGCCGCGGGCGGCGACGATAACCTGTGGACGGTCGAAGCGGCCATACCGCTGACCGAGCTAACCGGCCAACGCCCGCAGCCGCGTTACGTGTGGGCCTTGGGCATCGAACGCACCATTCCTGGGGCGGGCGCGCAGTCGTGGACCGCTCCCGCGGCGGCGCCGGGACGGCCCGAATCGTTCGGCTACTTGATCTTCGAGTAGTCGGCCGCGTAAGCTCTCGGCATGGGTTACATCGTTGGCACGGATGAGGCGGGCTACGCTCCGAATATCGGGCCATTGGTCATTACGGCCACCGTTTGGTCGGCGCCGGGCAACCCGCGCGAGGTCGATCTCTATGAACTGCTTTCGCAGGCGGTGGCCAAAACGCCGGAAAAGAGCAGCCGACGCGCCAAAGGTAGCAAGTCGCCGGCGTCAGAGCGCGTGGTTTTCGCCGATTCAAAACTGCTTTACCGGCCTCCGGACGGCATTGGCCAACTTGAGTTGGGCGTGTTAGCGGCTCTGGCGTTGGCCGGGAAAGAGCCGGCCACCTGGCGTGATGTCTGGCGTTCACTCGACGGTGCCACGGCCGAGCGGCTGGATGATTTTCCCTGGCATGCGGATTACGAGCGGAGCATACCGGCCGAGGCCGATCCCTTGAATATCCGGCGTCTGGCGGCGGGGCTCGCCGACGTGGCCGTAGCGAACGGCGTCAAGCTGATGGCGATTCGCAGCCGCGCCGTCTTTGCCGATCAGTGGAACACGCTGACCGCGGAGCACAACAAGAGTACGGCTCTGTCGATGTTGACACTCGAACTATTGAGTCAGGTCTTAACGTCGTTGCCGCCGGGGCCGGTGGCCGTGATTTGCGACAAGCACGGCGGCCGCAATTTTTATCAAGCCTTGCTACAGCGGCACGTGGCCGCGTCGCTGGTGGAAGTGTATGGCGAGGGGCGCAACGAGAGCGTCTATCGCTGGGGGCCGGAAGACTGCCGCACGGAAGTCGCTTTTCGCGTCAAAGCGGAGCGTTATCTTCCCTGCGCGGTGGCTTCGATGGCGTCGAAATATCTGCGTGAGCTTTCGATGCGCGCCTTCAACCAGTTTTGGTCGCGGCATTTGCCCGAACTACGCCCCACGGCCGGCTATCCGCTCGACGCCGTCCGCTTCAAGGCCGACATCGCCGCCAAGCAAGCCACGTTGGGCATTTCCGACCATATTCTATGGCGCAATCGCTAAGCGGCTCCTTGGAGTGCGGCAATTCATTGCCGCTTTCCGCTGTCGCGGAGCGACCTTGTTTCTTTTTCTTGTCGCGGAGCGCCTTTTTCCATTGTTGCGGAGCTAAAGCGATTGTCTCGATTCAGTGCTTGCGCTCGCCTTGTAACGTCAGCACAACCAGTGCAAGGCAAGGGCAAACCGGCTGATTCACTATGCGGCGAGATCAAAAAAGGTCGCTCCGCGACAAGGGAAAGCGGCGATAAATCGCACGCACTCCAAGATGATGCCCACCCCCAGCGTCAACCGCTTACGTCTGATATTGCAACTGAGAAGAGGCCACCGGCATTCCGCCCCGCACGCGTCTTATTCTTGGCCGCTTGCGGTATCGCGATTTGCCGCCTGCTCGGTTCGCCACCAGTGCTGCCAGCGCTCGATGCGGTCGAGCGTGCTTTGCGGCGGATCGTCGGGCGCGTCGGCCACGTCCCGGCCCGCCACCTCGACCAGCGCCGCCAGCGCGGCCGTGCGCACGCCAAGCGTGCGGTCGTCCAGCAAGCCGATGAGCGTTTCGGCATAACGGCGATCGGCCCGTTCGCCCATCAACTGCGCGGCCTTTTGCCGAGTGTCGGCGTCAGTGTC
>DASVGM010000564.1:0-8479 GCA_036379555.1 Pirellulales bacterium
CGGCTTTGGCCGGCAACCAGACGGCGATCAGCGTTCCGCGCGGCACGCGACGGCCGGGTTGAGGCGTTTGCATCAGCACGCGATCGGCTGGCAGTTCGTCGCGCCAAAAACGCGGCGCGATGTAATAGACGCCCGCGGCAAAACGCGCGTCCGCCAGAGTCGCAAGCTGCCGGGCGTCGGCTTCCTTTTCGCCGCGCAACTCTGGAACGGTGACGAGCTCTCGATCGTCATCGGCCGCGATGGGCCGCTCGTCTTCCGCCTGCCCCGGTTCATCCGCCGCGCGCGTTGGCCAGGCCGTGAGACCGATCAGGCCGGCCCAAAACAGTAGCGGACAGAAGTATTTGACATGGAATCGTCGCCAACTTCGTCGATCGTTCATTTGCCACGTCCTTTCATCACTTGAAGCCCCGCCTCTCCGACGATCCGCCGACTTCAATCATCACCGTCGATCCGGCGACGGCCTGCGTACCGCCGTCGGGCGATTGGCTCATGACCGTCGGTTCCTGAAACTCCCGCCCGCCGCCCAGCGCGGAAATGACGGCCGCCAGAGTATACGTGTCGGCGGTAAACGTCTGTTGCCCCGCTCGAATCGTCACGTCGAAGCCCGCCGACTGAATCCTGCGAATGGCCGCGGAGGCGCGATCGCCCACCACGCCGGGCACCGTGCGCAGGGCCAGAATATATCGACTGACCGCTAGGTTCACCGCGTTCACATCGGCGCGACGATAAACGCCCGGCGATGGGCTTTGGTCGCTGACGACCACGCGGCCGACCATCCCGCGGTTGGTTGTTTCCACGTTGGAACTCGATGTGATTCGCCCGTTGACGCCTACTTGCGATAATCGCGCCTTGGCCTCTTGCGGCGACATGCCCTCCAGGTTCGGCAGATAGACCCCCGGCGCCAAGACGACGCTCGCGCGCGGAAAGACCAGCGTGCCGCCTTGAGGCCGCTGCGCGTAGACCACGTCGTCGCGCCAGGCTTCGCCATCGATGGAAACACGCAAATTGCCGCCGCCGCGTTCGATCTGGCCTTGGGCCGCCGCGATGTTTTGCCGGCTGACATCGGGCACGTATACCCGCGCGTCGAGCGTGATCGAGCGGCCGCGTTCGTATTCTGAGCCGGCCGCGGGCGCCTGCCCCGTCACGCGGTCATCCGACAATAAATCGCCGATCAAGCCGACCTGGTAATCTTCGCCGCGCGCCAAGCGGTCTTGCGCGGCGGCGATGGTCATGCCGCGCACGTCGGGCAATCGCCCCAAGACGGGACCGAGACGCACTGGCGATTGGTGCGGCACAAAAGTTCCGGCCGCGGGCGTCTGCCCGCGCACCACATCGCCCGATCGCGCCAGATGGTTCGGCGTCTCGCTTTGCAAGTCCCATTGGCCAAGCGTTTCACTTGCCTTGCTCAGAGTCAGCCCGCGCACGTCGGGTATGGCGAGCGCGAGCGTCAGTTCCACCGATCCGCCGTGTTCACGCAACTCGCCCGCCACGGGCGATTGCTTGACGACACGATCGGAATTGAACGCCTTCGTCGCGGTACCCCATTTCAGATCTTTTTTATCCAACGTCGCTTTGGCCGTCGTCAGCACGCCGCCGGTGACGTTGGGAACCACCACGCGAACATCCAGCTCGATCGTTGCTTCCGGTTTGACGAACGCGCCGGCGGCAGGCTCTTGCCGCACCACACGATCGTCAGAAAAGGTTTTCCGCTCGGTCGTGCCGGAGCGCAGCCGATGACGACGCAACGTATTTTGCGCCTCCAGCAGCGGATGCCCGGTCACTTGCGGCACGCGACGCTCGATGTTCAGCTCGATGGCGGCGCCGGAATCGACCCACGTCGCGGCTGCGGGCGTCGCCGCCAGCACCTTGTCGCTGAGCAGCAATTGATCGGGCTGAGCCGCGGTAAGGCCAATAGCGACCAGCGTTTTATAAGCATCGGAAACGAGCTGTGCGATCACGTCAGGAACACGCACGCGATCGGGACCATCGCCCGCCGTGATGAGCGGCTTGCCAATCGGCCGGCGTTCTTTCTCTTGGCCCGCGGTTGTGGATGTCGCCGCGCCCGCCGCCGTGGAGGTACCCGCCGGCTTCGTCGCCGCGGCAGGCGGCTGGATAACCGGAAGGCCCTGACCGGGAAGATCGAAAGGAAGCGGCTGCCGGTCGATCCACGCCGGATCGACAGGCGACGAGGTAAACAGCGCCACCGGTTCCTCGTCGAGGTCGGCCACAACCACGGTCTGCGCCGCCGGCTGCCATAGATCGTGCCGGAAGAGCCATTCGATCAACCAGATCGCCACGTCATCGGCCAGGCGGCCGTTGGTGTTGCGGTCGACCAGTTGAGGGGAGCGCCGCCGAGCGAAAGCATCCGTCAACGCGGCGAGCGCTTCGCCGCGCTGAGACTCGTTCAGCGTCACGCCTAATTCGCCAAGGACGACCTCCACGGTTTGTTCCGCTGGAATCGGCTCGGCATCGTCCGCCATGACCGCGCTCAGAATATCGGCATCGGTCTGCTCGATGGCGCGGGTGATCGCGCGTCCCACCGGGCCGGGCAATTGACGCCAGGCGGGTAGCCGCAAAACCGCCTGAATCGTCTGCCGCAACAGCGCGGCCTTGGCCGCCCAATTGGCATCGACGTCGGCCTCGAGCAGCACGCCCGGATCGGCGTCGAGCGCCAATGCCGCGGTGGATGAAAAATCAACATCCAGCCCGAGTCCGGCCAACTGCCCGGCCAGCAGACTCTCATCGACGACCGGCGTTCGTCCGTTCTGCCGCGCATCATTTTGAAGACTCGCCGGCAGAGCCACAAAGCCAAATTGCCGGCCCACGTCAATGTCGTCGGCGGCGGTCAGCGGTGAATTCGCCGGCGGAAAAAATCGCTCATTGTCGGGCGGCACGGTATCATCCACGGCCAACAGCAAACTCGATCCCGCCAAGGCCCGTTCAAGTGGTTCCAGCCCTTGTCTTAAAACCAACGCCTGCGGCGACATCTTTTCAAGCGGGCGAAGCGTCGCCTGGCTGACGACGCGCGGAACCAACCCGGCGGCGGAAACGATCTTTTTCGCCTCCTCAACGCCCAGCAGTTCCACCGCGGGCGCCGGCACCGAAGCATCAACCGGCGCCGGCGCCGCGGCGGCGGTTTGAGTCGCCGGAGCGTTCAAGCGCTGACCGAGTTGAATCGCGGAAATCGTGTTTGAACAAGAACCATCGGCCCCGCGCACACGGAACAGCCAGACGCGGCGCTCCGCCGATCCGGCCAAGGGGAGCATCACGCGCACGTAATCGCGCCCGTCATGCCTGTAAACGTCGAGCAGCCGCGGCAGAAATCCTTTGATCCGAGAGACGGGTTTGAAATCGGGCGGTTGGCTTGGCTCGCCGGCGGCGAGTTGAGCGTATTGAAGTACAAACTCCGCGCCCAACGACTCGATCGGCAACATGGCCACGATTCCTTGGGGAAGTTGCGGGTAGCGATGCGATTGCACCTCCAGCCCAAACCTCGGCACGGGCAGATCGACGCGATGCGCCGCGTTCATTGCCGCGTCAAAAAGCCAGAGGCTGCGCGTGCCGGGCGCCAGCGTCGCTTGCAACTGTTGCCATGATCCGGCCAGCCGCCAGATGCCATCCGCCTGTCGCTCCAGCGATAACGCGGTTTGTTCGTTGGCGTGCGCGTCCGCGGCTTCGTCCGCCGCGACGGACGGATTGCTTGCGCCGAGGGTCAATTCGCGATCTGCCGGCACGGGAAGCGTCGCCAGCACGGAGCACTCCTTGGTCTTTCGATCGACGTCAAGCTTCGCTTCGACGATGCTCGCCGGGCGATTGCCGGCGAGTCCCAACCCTGTCCAGGTTTCGTCCACCACGCGCGCGTCCGCGGCGCGGACCCAACCGCTGCGGCCGCCCAGCGGCAGCGCGACGCGCAACCAACCGGGAGACGTCTTCAGCAAACGGGAGACATAGCCCTTTCGCACATGGTCGATGACTTGTTTACCATCGTATACCGGCGCATCGGCGGCTGTGACGAGCAGCCAAGATTGTTGCGCGGCGGCCGGCGCCGGCGAAAGGCCGCAGGCCAGCACGATGAATCCGGCGAGCAAGGCGAACCGTCTCTGCCAAAATCCAACCGTGGGGCGGGCCGCCGGCCCGTCTGAAGCAAAAGACGGCCCGGCGGCCCGCCTTACGATCGCGCCGCCGTAACGCAACGTCGGTTTTCGGATAAATCCTAAAGGTTGACGCATGATGTTTTTCCCTTAAGCTAATCGCGCCTAACAAGGCGGCAAGCGGCCGCAACTGGAGGATGGTTCCTAGCCCGTCACCGTGAATGGTGACGGGCCAGGAGGCCCATCCTCCAAGAACGCGGCAGTTTTGTTTTGCGCCCTACGATTACAGCGAGACGTCTTGCTGACGTATCCAGCCTTCAACTGTCTGACCCTCGTTTTCGATGCCAATCTTGAGCCAGGCGCCATTGCGGTCGAGAATGCGATATTCCTCGCCGCTTTTGACCGTGCCCACGGTGCTCTTGCCGGAGTAAACGCCGGCCGTCGCCGACTTGATTTTCAAGAAGTTGCCTGCGTCGGCCGTTTGCGGCGCCGGAGGAGCGACGAGCCGAACTTCGTTTTGCCGCACCCAACCCGACTTCGATTCGCCATTGCCCTCCAGGGCGACCTTGACCCAACCCGGCTGCTTACCCAGCACCACAAGCCGCTGACTGCGCCGCGCCACTCCCACGGTTTGATCGCCGCTTTTGACGTTCACGCGGTCGGCCGTGATGAGCGCCCTCTCGGCCGCGGCCACTGTGGCCGCCGGCTCGAAGGTATATTGAAAAGTGCCGATCTTTTTCGCCCAGTAGCTGCGTTTTCCGTCGAGTTTCTCCGTGAGCCAGAGCGGCTGTTTGGAGTATTTCACGTATTGGCGGTTCTCACCCTCCGCCTCGAACTCCATGCGCGAGGCGCGAACCCGCAGGTCGTCAGCGGTACGCGGCCGCACGCTTTTGCCCGCCGGTATGGTCAACTCGACCGTATCCCAAATCGAGGCGCCGCCGCGGTTGACGCGGTAACGCAAATGAACGGCAAGGTCTTCCGGCGTGTTGTTCTTTAGTTCGAGCGCGCGCTCGGCGAATTGGCGTAGTTCATTCGAGGGCGCGATCTCATGCGTGTAGGTTTGGATTTTCTCGCTATGATACGCCCGCGCGTTGTCCGACTTGGGGTCGGGTTCCAGCAGCCACAAGGGCTGCCAGCGGTATTGATCCCATCGCTCGCCGCTTTCACTTTCCGCCCAGACCAAGACGCGCCGGGCGTGAATCGGCTCTTTCTCTTCATCCTTGCCCGCCTCGACCACCTTGGTGCTTTTGGGCGGCACAGTGAGCTTTAGAACCTGCTCTGACTTGGGAGCGCCCGGCCGCCAGATCCAGTTCCAGCCGTGCTCGACGCGAACGCGCTCTTCATATTGCGCGAAGACGACGATCGGCTCGTCCGCGCGGTTGTGAATGGCCAACCGCTTCTCCTCAAAACGCTGTATCCCGTCGATATCGACTTCGGGGAAGATGAATTGAAGATGTTTTTGAATTTCATCGCGCGCGATTTGCGCGGCGGGAAAGAGCGACCCGTGTTTGAAATCGGGAACGTCCAACTTCGCTTTCGGCTGTTTGACCTCGGAATTCAACAGGGCCTGAATGGTCACGCGCACGTCGCGCAGATCGCTGCCGGAGTCGCGCACCGGTTTTTGCCGCGGATCGAGCATGCTGGTGAAGCCGCTCACTTGCACGCCGAAGACCAGCGCGCCGTCGCGTGTTTGTTGATCGACGCCCGCGGCGCAGGCCTGAAAATTCAGATGCAACGCCGAGGACTTGCTGTACTGGCGGCCGTCGCTGTCGTGTTTGACCGGCGGGAGCACTCGCTTGATTCTGATTTGCTCCAAGACGCGCGCGAGTTGATCGAGCCGCTTCGCGCGGTCTTTCTCGACGTCGTCTTGGGCCAGGCCCACAAGTGGCCAGGCCCAGCCCGCGGCGACCGCCAGCACCACGAAACGCAAATGTAATGTTGTTGAATCGATCATTGCGAAAACCTTTCTCGGCCGCCATGAGACGAATTCGAGTTACCACGGCGGCTTAATCGGCAGAGAACTCGCGGTATCAAGAGCGCCATGCCATGCTTGCGCCAATCCTCCGCCCGCTTGCTCCGTAAAATCGTGCCAGGCGCCGCCGGCCTGCTTCGAGAAATCGGAAAGCTCCTTGCCATAAGCGTCCAGCGCCGGATCGCCGGTCTTCCACGCGCCGCCCAACCTCGCCGCGACATAATCGCGCGTCTTTTCATCCACCTTCGCCGCCCATTCACGGCCGTCTTTTTCTCCTTGCGCCAGGTTGCGAAGAAACTGATGATAGGCGGCCACCGCCCGATCTTGCAGCCACTTTTCCAATTGGTCGAGAGTGCAATCCGCCAGCGTCGGCACCTTGACCGTAAAACTCAGTTCGGGCAGAAACGCCTTGACTTCGACTTCCACCCCCTCGCTGGTGTCGGCGCGCACAATGACGGCGACGTCGATCGTTCCATAAGGCTCGATTCCCGACACGCGAATCGACTCCACGGCCTCGAACCGCACTCGCTTGAATTCCGCTGCCACTTGGCCGTCGAAAGTGGCCGCGAAATCGGCGCCGAATAAACTTACCTGTCCTTGAGCCGCCAGGCTGGCGCTGGCATCGGAAAAATTGACAACCAGCCGCATCTCCCCCAGATCGTGATTGAGAAGCTTGATGCTGGCATCCGCCATCAGGCGTTCGCTGCGCAATTCAAAGCTGCCCTGTCCGAGGCCAATCGGCAGCCCTCCCGCCGAACCAACAGGCAGCACCTCGCCAGAAATGACCCCGCGAGAAAAGTCGATCGTGCCTTTCACCTGCCCCAACTCGGCGCCCCCCAGCAACACAATCTTTCCGGCCAGCGTGAGCTGTTTGACGGGCAACGCGGTCGATACGCGCACGTCAAGCGCCACGCTTTCGGGCGGCGTGGCGAGCGTGGAGATTTTGGTATCGAAGCCCAGCTCACGAGTTTTGACCGCGTAGTCGCCGCCCATCTTCCAAAAACCGAAAGGCGTCGTGCCGATCGGCACCGGCGCCTCGAGCGGGACATCGATCGTCAGCTTTCCGGCGCCCCAATCCACTGGATTCATGGGATTGGGATAGAGCAACAGGTTTTCCGCCTTGGCTTTGACGGTGTCGGAATCGAACAGCCCCATTTCAACGCCGAACGGCAACGCGCCAAGCCGTCCGCCGCCCGACGCGCTGAAATCGGGCGGCCCGGTAATTGTCACCTTCAGCGGCATATTGAGATCGGCAGTGAACTCCTCGCCTAGCGCCGTCAGACCGCTGATGGCCTTCCCCTTCAGGCTTTCGCTGGCGTCGACGGACAAACGGCTCAGGTTGGGTGTTGGCAACCCGCCGGGCACATAGTCAAAATACAGCCCGGTCGCCTTCACTTTCAGTTGACCGGGAAGGTATTCCAATTCCACGGTGAGTTGGGCGTCTTGGGAAAAGACGCTTTTTTTCGCGCCGGGCAAGATGCGAAATCGCAATCCGCCCGACTCCAGCGGCTGCTGGAGCCACTCTTGGAATTTGCCCGACAGGAAGTCGCGGGCATAACGCGCGGGTTCGCGCAGCTTTTCGATCGCCGGCGACAATTCCTCACCGGTGAAGCGGCCAAACTCCGCGGCCGCCGCGGCGTAGGCTTCGGCGCGCGCCTGCCGACGAAATGATTTTTCATCGAGGCCGGGAGACTGATCTCGATCGAACGGGCGCGACTTCCAGGATGCTTCCGCCTGGTCAAACGCGCCGCGCAGCCGGCTCGTATCGGGCAAATACTTCCGGGCCTCCGGCGCGAGGGGCTTGATTTCCGCTTCGATTTCCGCCAGCACGGCCAACAGGTTTTTCAGCGTCGGCTCGGCGCCGCCGGCCTGCTGAAATCGCCGCCGCTCGGCCGCCACGCGCTCGTTCCAGTTTGCGGCCTTTTCGGCGAAGGCCAACAGTCGCGCCACGGTCGGTTCATCCATGATCGCCAGCAGAGATTGGTCGCCGCCCGCCGTGCTGTCGTCCGCCAGTCCAGCCGCGGGCCAGCAGAGCGGAATGAGAAGGGTCCATGGCCACGAGCGGTGGAACATAATAAATCTCCTTAATAGCAGAAATTATTACAAGCGCTCGCGAAAAGTAAAGAGGGTCCGCACGGCCAGCCATGAATGATTTAGGGTATACCATGCGCGGCCTGAAATGAGGTTTCCTTTTGGAGTGCGGCGATTCATCGCCGCTTTCCCCCGTCGCGGAGCGACCTTTGCTTTTCGACCAAGGCGTACAGTGGCAGCGGCCGTTGCCAGGCCAGCGCTACGCGCGCTGCGGCAAAAGGCGGCTGAAGCCGCCAAGTAGCAGGCACACGAAGTGTGCCTGCTACTTTTAAGCGGTCGGCCTCATTCCTGGCCGCGCGACGGAGAATCAACTGCCCGAATCGGG
>DASVGM010000565.1:0-15588 GCA_036379555.1 Pirellulales bacterium
AATTGGCCGTTTTCGACGGGTGGGCATCTTACGGATTTTGATGAGGTGAGCATTGATTCCCGATGGAGCCACATGGTTGACTGCTGGCAACGGCGATCGCTTCGACCTGGATATTGGCCGCTCGATTCAGATCATCCGCACGCGCGGCGGCTCAATGGAAGAGCGACTTGAGTTCCCGTACCCAAACGCCGGCATCGGCGGAGGATCGCTCACCCTGAGTCCTAGCGAACGGCTTCTGCTGTTCTCGTATTTTTCTGGACAGAGCGAAGAGGCTTATCGGCTTATTTCGACGGGGCCGAATTTGCGCCAGCTTGGCTCTTGCGAGTACCTTTCTGGCGAGGCGGCCAGCTACGCATTCTCACCAGACGAGCAGTTGATGTTGCTGGCGCTGCCCGCCTCATGCACTCCCCGGGAGCGAGCTGAACTGGAGAAAGACGCTTCCGGCAATCTCTTCCTTGAGTTTGGACGACTTCGCGTCCATCGCATTGCTGACGATGTTGCCACGCAACACTCGATTTGCGTCTATTTTGACGAGGCGTGGGAACCCAATCGCGATGACTACGATGCTGAGCTTTATCCAGAAATCAACAATCAGGGCGATGTGAAGATCACTTTGCCTTGGGAAACCATCAACCTTGCCGCGCCGATTTCCGACATCGTGGAGCTGCACATCGGGGGGCACGAGATTCGCTTTTACAGCGTGGGCGAGGAGTACGGCTGCTTCTCGAATTTCGCGCCATATCCGATCCGCCTGGCAGGTAAGTCGTGGCCAACATCCGAACATTATTTTCAAGCTCAGAAGTTCGACAACGAAGAACATCGAGAGGCAATCCGCAAGGCGAAGTCGCCCATGATCGCCGCGCGAATGGGACGTGATCGAAAGAAGAAGCTGCGGCGAGACTGGGAGGCGGTTAAAGTCGCCGTGATGACCGACGCGGTACGCGCGAAATTCGCTCAGCACGACGACCTGCGAGCGGTTTTGCTCGGCACGGGCGACGCCAAGATCGTTGAGCACACTGCCAACGATGCCTATTGGGGTGACGGCGGCGATGGCAGCGGCATCAACATGCTTGGACAGGTGCTGATGCGTGTTCGTGCCGAGGTCGCCGCGGGCGGCAACGAACAGCGGAGAGACAATTAGAATGCCCCGAGCGACGCAACGATTCCAATTCAACTTGCGCCAAATGCTGCTGGCGATCCTCTTCGCGGCGGTGTCTTGCGGACTTTTTCCAATGGCCCTGGACCTGCTAACAAGAACGCGAAGCGTCGCCGGCCCCGTCCTGCTGATTGTCGCTTCCGCTTCCGCCGGTGCGGCGGCGGGCGCGATTTTTAGCAGGGCTGGCGCTCTGGCCGTCGCATTCATGGCGGCCATCGTCGTTATCTTCGGCACTTGCTAGCACGCGCCTCAGGCTCGCTAGCTCCTGTCGGCGATAGCTCGGCGAAACCTTTGGGGCCGCAATCCATTGTCGGGCCGATCGCCTGGCCCCATAACATCTTGTGGTGGACGTAGTGCGCCTATACAAGATTTTGTAGTTGGCAAAATGCTGGTCTTTTATCGGTTCGTATGTATACTTATCGCTGGCCGGCTGATTTTGGCCGGCGCGACGCGCCATAAGCCATGCGCGCGTCGTTAGCGCGGAGCATTCTTTTTTTCCTGGTCAGGCGGGCACCTGCCGGTCGCGTCACACCGTCGAGTGACGCCCAGACCCATTCTCTCGGTCGTTCTTGCGAAAACTCAGCCGCGTGCGCGGCTGCGCGCCTGCCCCCAAAACCGGCCGGCGCGAGAATTCCCTGTCCGTCGTTTCACACTGAGGAGTCCTTTCATGTCAACGGAACCACAAAAACCGGCCACGAATCAACCTCTTCCCCCGACCATCACCGAGCCTGCCGCCGGCCGCGCCAAATAGCCGGCGCAACACCACCAGCCACCGCCGGCAATCGGCGCGGGACTGCCCGCGGAAGGACCGCGGCGTCTCACGCAGTTGGCCGACCAGGCCAATCGGGCGCACGAGCTGGTCAAAGACGCGGCGCTGCGCTTCTGCCGACACTCGGTGGCAGCCGGCATGGCGCTGCTGGAAGCGCATGATCTCTGCCCGGCGAAAAGCTGGGGCGCGTGGCTTCAAGGTCATTTCGATGGCTCCCCGCGCACCGCGCAACGCTACATGAAACAAGCCAAGAAGCTACTACTTATGGGGGTAAAAACGACAGACCTGTCGTTTTTACACCCAGAAGAGGTATATCGGTTGTTCGACAAAGCGATTCGGCGCATCGAGCGCCAAGGCGCGGTCTTGGCCGCGGCTGCGGCCAAGACCAGCGAGCCGGACGCGGGCCTCGTTGTCACGGTTGCCGGTGATCGGTCGGCTGAAATCGGCGCTGGCCGATCGCCGCCGTTGCCCATCGCGGATCCGCTGGTGCCGGTTTTGGCGTTGTTCAATGAACTGATGGCGGCGTTGTGCGGCGCGATGGAGTCGGGGCAACAGCTCGACTACGGAGAATTGGTGCTGGACGAGTTGGAGCGCATCCGCCGCGACGTGGACGCCTGCCGCCTGTTGCTTTGCGATGCGCATTGACGCCACCTTAGTTTTGTGTCGCCGCCGATTGACGCAAAGCCTGCAGATAGGCGGCGATCTCTTCATGCACCTCCGCGGTCTGCGCGATGACCAACGCTCCGGCGTTGATAAACTCCTTGATCTCTCCGGGACCGCCCGCCTCGCCCCAGGTGGGTGGCGAGATCTGGCCGGTGATGTTTTTGATCAACCCCTGAAAATCCATGCCCGGCGTTCGCGGCGACGCCCCCACCGGCCGCACCACCAGGTCGAACACCGGGTAAATCTTGGCCACCAACATGCTTTCAGCCTCGGTCTTGGAGGTGATCATCAGCACTTCGTTGCGAATCACGTAGGTCAGGTCAAACTCGTTCAAGATCAGCTTCAGCACGGTTTTTAGCGCCAAGCCGTCCAGCGTGCATGTGATCGGCGTGTCGGTCCCCACGCCCGCGTCCGTGAGCGCCCGGTTGTCAAGCTGGATTTCGATCTCATGCTTTTTTTTAAGGAAATCAACAACGTCGCTCAACGGCTGCTCGGCAAAATCGAGCGTGGTGGGTTGATCGAGCGCCCGTGCAATGGCGGCATGTTTTTCGTTGGGGCTAAGATCCTCTTCTCGCGGCCAGGCGGTGCGGATGGCCGGCGGCGCGAGCCGCACGGCGGGATAGTATTCCGCGACGGATTGAGATGCGCCGCCCGGCAGTATCTCCTCAATGAGCCTCGCGACGCGGGATTGGACTTCGTCGTGGTGCCAGACCAGCAGCGTGTTGCCGACGGCGTGAATCTTGCCCGGACCGGCCGGTTGCCAACTTTCCTCGTCGATGAGATTCGGCACGGCGCGGGCAAGCTCGCGGGCGATGTTCTCCAAATCGCGGTTTGTCGTCTCAGGCGATGCGGCGATGGTGGCCGGCGGCGCCGCGTCTTTTAGGTCCACTTTCTTCTCGTCGTTGTCGGCGTCTTTTTTGTCGGCGGCCGGCGGCGGCTGTTGCGCGGGTTGTTGTGCCGACGGCAGAGGCGGCGTGATCGGTTTGGCCGCCGTTTTCGGCGGCGCCGCCGCCAGACGATGCACGCGCAGGCCGAAAGCGCCCATCGGCTCCTCGGCGGGCGGTTGCCATTTGCCAAACGGATCGACCGGCTTGGCGGCGGCGAGTTGCTTATCGCGCACACGCCGCAGCGCGGCGAGCATCTGGGCGACCTCCTCCTGGGCCTCATCGGTTTGTGAGACCGTCAAGGTGCGCGAATTGCGATGCCCCTCCAGTGAACCCACCCCGCCAACCTCGCCCCAAGTGGTTGGCGCCACGCACATCGAAAGGACGTCGATCAGGTTCTTAAAATCGACATCGCCCTTGGCGCCGGCCTCCAACGCCGGGCGAAAGTTGCCGCCGGTCGTCACCAGGTCGGCCACCGGATAGACGCGGAAGTGCAGCATGTTTTCCGCCTCGGTCTTGCTCGTGATGAGCAAATAGCCGTCGCCCACAAGGTAGGTGAGGTCAAGCTCACTCAACACCAAACGCAAAATCGACCGCAACGAGATGTCCTTCAGCGTTCGCGTGATCGGCGTATCGCTGCCAATGCCGGCATCGGTGAGGGCCCTATTATCGAGCTGGATTTCGATTTCATGCCGTATCTTCAGATATTCGACAACGTCGCTCAGCGGCTGCTCGGCGAAATCAATTTCCGTCACGTCGCCCAGGGCCGCGAGGATTTTGGCCTCGCGGTCGGTTGGCGGCGGAGTGACGGGGGTGTCGGATTGGGCAAAGCCCACGATGGGCCATTGAATGAGATAAACGCACCACAGCGCTAGAGCGGGGTTGGCAAAACGCGACATCGCTGGTCTCCTTCTCTGTTCGACCACAAACACGAAACGTGCCGGAAATGGGATTCGCCGCGGCCAAGCCGGCGTCGGTTTTGCCCGCCGACGGAAACCCGGCCACAAACGCTTTTGACGTACTGTAGGCGGCATAGTTGTGAAAATACCACCCGCGACTCGGCAAAGCAAGCACCGGGGGTGCGGGGCGGTCGCCGTGTAGGATGGGCTTCCTAGCCCGTCACCCTGGTTGGTGACGGGCCGGGAGGCCCATCCTCCGGCGGCACCGATTATCTCATTCCTGCCCACACGCGGCATAACATCCCGGCAATGCCCTATGACGCCGCCGAGTCGCGGTAAATGGGGGCCTCAGACGTTTTGCGTAAAGCCGCGTCCGGCCGAATCGAACGAAAAATCGCATCGCCGTCAAGAAAGGCTGTCATGCTGCCGATAATCACGGCAATCTTGAGGCCCAAAGCCGGAACGGCCGGCTCACTTCTTTGGGTGCTGTCGAGATTGCTTGGAGACGCACGTATGAACAGATTCTTACATGGCGTGGCCCGTGCGGTGGCGGAGTCATTTGAGCTTCCCCAGCCGATTTTTGAAATCGGCGCTTATCAGGTCGCTGGGCAAGCGGAATTCATCAATTTGCGTTCGCTCTTTCCGCACAAAGCTTACACCGGCATCGACGTGCGCGAGGGGCCGGGGGTCGATTGCGTGGCCGACGTAGAAAAACTGCCGCAAGCCGCGGCCTCGGCGGGTACGGTGATCGCCATGAACACGTTTGAGCATGTGCCGCGCTTTTGGCGCGGGTTTGACGAAGTGCATCGCGTGCTCAGGCCCGACGGCGTGCTGTTTGTCTCTTGCCCGTTTCACTTTCATATTCACAACCATCCGAATGATTACTGGCGGTTCACGCCCGAAGCGTTCAAGCTGCTGTTGGAGCCGTATCCGCAAAAGATCATCGGTTGGCATGGCCCCAAAACGCGGCCCTCGTCGGTTTGGTCGGTGGCCTTTCGCGAGCGGTGCCCCGCGCTGACGTTGGAACAACTGGCCTGCTACCAAACGCTCTTAAAGCGTTACGCGCACGAACCTCTCAACTGGCGCCGGCAGTTCAATTACCGACTGGCGAGCCTGTTTTGCGGCGGCGGCCCGTTCGCTTCGTATTTGAAGCAAAACCAATGGCACGTTGAGTTTCACGACAACGAGCAGTCACTGGTGAGCCACATCGTGAACACCGCGATCGACAGCGCGGCCGAACGCCACGCTACGGCGCTGCGCAAAGCCGCGTAGGGTCGTATCCGGAGGATGGCCTTCCCAGGCCGTCCAGTAACAAGCGCGTGGCAACGGGACGGCCTGGGAAGGCCATCCTCCCGGTGTTTCGATTGCCTCTCAGAGGCTATCCGAAAACTCGCCGTGGGGCGGGCCGCCGGCCCGTCGGACTGCAAAAGACGGCTCGGCGAGCCGCCCCACGATACGCCGCCACGGCGAAATCCGAGTTTTCGGATAGCCTCTCAGCCGCGTAGCGTTTTGCTCAGCCGCTCAGATCGAGCAACGAGCCGCTCTGGCCGGACGGATCTTTCGTGACGGCTTGCTCTTCATCCGCGGCCCCGGCGTGTTTGGGCTTGGGGGGCCGCTCCCAAAGCCGCCGGCCGTCGGCATCGCGATCGCCGGCGGCCTCGTCGCCTTCGGTGGTGCCAACCCCGGCCGCGCTTTCAGCATGTTCATCAGAGGCGATCCGCCGTTCCTTCGCCGCCGTGTCTTGCTGGGTGTGCTCGATTTCATTGCCCCGCGCCTGGCTCAGTGAAGCCAGGCTTGCCGCAAACGTCGTTGGGCCGATGCTCATTGGGCGCCTCGCAGGTTTCTGTCAAACGGCAACGACCGAAATCTGCTATCATAGGATTCGGTCGGTGGTATCTAATTGTTGCTCGGAAATGGACCGAATGCTATCTCGATTCTTAACAATCTTGCGGCCGATCGCGGCGGCGGCCTGCTGCCTTTGGCTTGATTACTGGCCTGTTGTTCATGCTGACGATGCGGTTTTTCAACGCGAAGTCATGGCGGTTTTGTCGAAGGCGGGTTGCAATCAAGGGGTCTGCCACGGCAATCAAAACGGCAAGGGCGGCTTCAAGCTCTCACTTCGCGGGCAGGATCCGCGAATCGACTTCGCCACGCTCACCCACGACCAAGGAGGCCGGCGCGTCAATCTGGTTGAGCCTTGGCACAGCCTGTTATTACAGAAACCCACCGCCGCGGTTCCGCACCAGGGCGGCCAGCGCTTCAACGCCGGCTCCTGGGAATATGAGATCGTGCGAACTTGGATCGCCGCCGGTTGCCCCGCCGATCAAGCCGACGCGCCCCGGCTCACCGGGCTTGAGGCGACCCCGGCGGAGCAACTGATTTTGCTGGAGCCTGCAGGCGGCGTGCAACTCTCCGTCACCGCCTTGTTTTCTGACGGCTCACGTCGCGACGTGACGAAGTTGGCGGTCTACGAACCCACGAATTCGTGTATTGAGGCCGGCTACGACGGGCGATTGATCGCGCGCACAGTGGGCGAGGCGGCGCTGTTGATCCGCTACCTCGATCAGCAAATGGCGCTGCGGTTGGCGGTGGTCGCTCCACGGCCCGACTTCAACTTCACTTCGCCCGCCGAAGTGAACTACGTTGATCGCCACGTCTTCGCCAAGCTGCGATTGCTGAAAATGAATCCTTCGCCCTTGGCCGGCGACGCCGTGTTTTTGCGACGCGCCTATCTCGACGCCATCGGCATCTTGCCCACGGCGGTTGAAGCTCGGCGGTTTCTCGCCGACTCGTCCGCGGACAAACGCCGGCGGCTTATTGACGAGTTGCTCGAGCGGCCCGAATTTGCCGATTGGTGGGCGCTGAAGTGGTCGGACCTGCTGCGCAACGAAGAGAAGGTGCTCGACGTAAAAGGGGTGCAGAACTTCCACCACTGGATCCGGCAGAGCATTGTCGAAGGCAAGCCGCTCGACCGTTTCGTGCGCGAGTTGATCGCCGCGCGCGGCAGCACCTATACGAATCCGCCCGCCAATTTTTATCGCGCCAATCGCGACGCCGTGACGCGAGCCGAGGCCGTGGCGCAGCTTTTTCTGGGCGTGCGTTTGCAATGCGCCAAGTGCCACAACCATCCCTTTGATCGCTGGACACAGGGCGATTATTACCGCTGGGCGGGGTTCTTCGCTCGCGTCAGCTACAAGATTGTGGAGAACCGTCGCCGCGACGCGAACGACGGCCACGAATTCGATGGCGAACAGATTGTGTGGATGGCGCCCGCCGGCGAGGTGCGCGATCCGCGCGACGGCCGGTCGATGGAACCGTGTTTTCTCGGCGCGCCGGCGCCCGACTTGACCGGCGACCAAGACCGGTTGGAAGAACTGGCCGATTGGATTGTCTCGCCCGACAATCCTTTTTTCGCTCGGGCGCAGGTCAACCGCGTTTGGTATCATTTGCTGGGCCGGGGCATTGTCGATCCGATTGACGACTTTCGCGCGACCAATCCGCCGGCCATCCCCGCGCTGCTTGAGGAACTGGCGAGCGACTTCGCCGCGCGGCGATTCGATCTACGGCACCTGGTGCGCACGATCATGAATTCGTCCACTTACCAATTGGCCGCCGAGCCGAACGAGACCAATCGTGAGGATGAAGCGAATTTTTCGCACGCTCTGGTGCGGCGACTCTCGGCCGAGCAACTGCTCGACGCGCTGAGCCAGACGACCGGCGCCGCGCCGCGGTTTGAGGGATACCCCGCGGGCATGCGCGCGGGGCAGCTTCCCGGCGTGCGCGCCTCGCGCGGGCGGCGCCGATCGTCGCTCGACGAGCAGTTTCTGACGCTGTTCGGCAAGCCGCCGCGGCTTTTGACCTGCGAATGCGAACGATCGACCGAGGCCACTTTGAGCCAGGCGTTTCAGCTTGTCAGCGGCCCGGCCATCAACGAACTTTTGAGCCGGCGTGACAACCGGCTCGACGCGCTCTTGGCCTCCGGCCTATCGGCGGCGGACATGGCGCGGGAGCTTTTTTTAACGGCATTGGCCAGGTTTCCCGACGCTGCAGAGTCACGGGCGGCCGTCGAGTATTTGAACGACGCCGCCGACCGCCGCGCGGCGCTGGAAGACCTCGCCTGGGGGCTGGTGAACTCGAAAGAGTTTTTGTTGAGGCAATAAAGTATTTCACGAGAATGGATGATTTTGTCACGGTTGCGAAAGTGGGTTCCATTGCCGACGGGCAGGGCGGAACCTTTGTGGTCAATGGCCGTTTGGTGGCGGTGTTCCATGAGAAGGGGCAGTATTTCGCCATCGACGACCTCTGCCCGCACATGGGGGCTTCGCTGGGCGCCGGTGAAGTCTGCGACGGCGTGGTGACGTGCCCCTGGCACGCTTGGCGATTCAGCGTTTGCGACGGCACTTGGCGCGACAATCCCAGGTTGAAGATCGACCGGTTCGAGGTGCGCGTGGTCGGCGAAGAGATTCAGGTGCGCGTGCCGACGAACGACTCGACGGTGTGAGCCGCCGGGACAATTGACGGGTTAATTCACCTTGCGTGATGTTGGGAAAGGGAGGATGGGCTTCCTAGCCCGTCCAGTTGATTGGTGACGGGCTGCTCTCCACACCCTTACCTACTTACCTATGCGCGCGCAGCTACTTATTTAGTAGACGTCAACGCGTAGGTAAGAAGGTTAGGGGGTGGAGAGCTGCAAGGCAAACACGCGGGCGCGTACGATAGCGCGCCACCGTAAGGAATGTGCGCCAAAGCGCCAGGCGCGCGCCCATTCTAACCATTGTCAACCTCCCGGTGTCAAGGGCCGGCGCGGAATTCCAAATAGCGGTCTGTTGACCGCACCTCGCTGGGCGGATACGACGTCGAACATGAGCAGCCTTATTTCCTGGGGCGGCACCTCGCATGCGATGGAAGAAGAACTTAGGTTGGCGAACTCCCTCTTGGGGCACTCCGTCGGCGTTTTGGCGGCGCGTTCGAGCGCTTCGGGGTGTTCTTCGTCCATCGCACGCGAGTGCCGCCCGCCTAGGAAGCCCATCCTCCACGACGCCGTGCCCCGGAATCACGCAAGGTTATTTAGGGCGCGGACGCGGATCCCTCATCTCGAAACGATCTCCGAATTACCTCGGGCGACACGGCGCCAAAAGTAAAACTGCGCCCCGTGTCGAGATTGGCCAAGGTGACCTCGGCGGGACTGAACAAGAGCGGGTCGATCTGATAAAAATCGTGGCCGGCGCGGCGGAAGATTTCGGCGAAAGGCGCGCCGTGGTCGAGCGACGCATTGCTGGGAAGCCGCGGGCCGACTTCGCGCAGGCTTTCATCGTCGCCGCGCACCCACAGCGTGACGCGCGCCGCGTAAAGAATCGCGTCGTTGGTGCGGCCGATTCCCGTCAGATCGTCGGCCGCGGGCGGCGGCAAGGGCGCGGTTCCCCAACCACTTTCGACGCGCCGCAAATCAAACTTCAATTCGTGCAGTTTGTGCAGCGCGGTTTCCACGCTGCGCGCGACCACCTGCACCGTGCCCGCCTGGCTGGCGGTGCGCGCCGCGAGGAGCGTCAGACGTTCGCTGGCCACGGAGCACTCGCGCGCCAAATACTCGACGACCTCGGCCGGCGGCAGCTTGGACGTTTCCAGCACGCCGACGGCGTCTGCGGCCGCTTCGCCGAGAGCAAGCTCTTGAAACAGGGCTTCTTTCGCCGCCAAGGCCCGCATGGGGCCGGAACCCATCGCGAAATACTTCCCCACCGCGATCTGCCAGCCGGCGTATTGCGAAGCGATGCAGGCGGCCAGCGGGTGATCGGTTGCAACCGCGATCGCCGGTCCCTGCCACACGCTTGCATCGCCCGGCACGAGGCGCACGCGGCCGAGTCCGGCGAGGCAGATTTCAGCCAGCGCGCGGCCCGCCTCCAGTCCGCCCCGCGCCGCGACGCCCAGATCGATCACCGTGGCGCCGGCGATGGAATGGACTTCCGCGCGCAGTTCCGCGGCGCGGAGTTGGAGTGTCCGGCAGAGCGCCGCGGCCTGCTGATTTAAGTTCATTCCGATTCTTGTTTGTGTTCCCAAAGCGACGGCGGGTCGTCGCCCGACTTTGCGAAGGCTTCCGAGCCTATGCCTCTTTGCTGAATGGGTGCGTCGGATATAACGCTTTATCCAGTTCGAGGTCAGCGGCCGATGGTTTGTGGTTTGGGCAATCCATGACAGTTACATTCACAGAACTGATGATTCCCATCGCTCGTTTATAGACTTCCACCGCGTCATTGGGATTCTTGGCGCGCAGTTGAACTCTCTTTGACCCACCACCACGGCAATCAAACCACACATTCCATTTATATCGGAGGCTACGTTCGTCATGTTTTGCGTAGCCCACCATTGCCATGGAGCTTATCGTGAGAACTTCCACTTGCCGCACGCGACCATTAAGCTCTTCCTTCGCAACATCCACCTCTTCCAATTGCTCATCACATGAAACAAGCGCGAAGCGAAATCTTGGTTGCCCGTTTGTCAAATAATTGCCAGCCCTGTCTATTTCAAGCCATTCGAGCCCGACAGAGCCGTCTCGTTTCTCGAATTCCAACTCCCATTTCCCCGTGATTTTTTCAAAGAACGCTCGGGCCTGCGCATCCGTGGGGCGTGGCGGCGGTGGAGGCGGCGACAGCGACACGCTCACAACGCTTCCACCTATCGTGCCAGTCGTTCCCTCAATAATCTTCGCAGCATTCAGCAATCGGCGATTCCAGTCCTGCATATAGCTATTTGCCGAGTCGAATAGCTGCCGAACATCTGCGAATTTTGGATCATCATCCCTTACTGGAATCGTCGAGACCCGGCTACCACTCGGAGCTTCTACCTCAAAAAGAATGCCCGCCTCTGGTCGATTTGGTTCCAACGGCGACAGCCCAACGGTGAAATCGTGCAAGTCTACTCCGAATTTATTTTCCGCCAACTGCGTCCACTCAACGCTGTTCGTTGATGCTCGCTTCGAGAGCGCTCGAACCAAATTTCCTACAGCTTCTTCCGACAGCATCATTACCTCACTCTTCCCCAAATGGATCCAACTCGCGTTCGATCTTATCGTTTACGAATATATACAATTCCGCCCATTCGGCTTTCGCAAAATCAAGTGGTTTCCTTTGTTTGCCCTCATCAAATATAATCGCCCACGCCGCAAGCGAATCAGTGATGCTCAACCACTCATCGTCGGTCTGCCGCCGAACGTAGGCTAGCCTTGTTGATTGTTCGCTAAGGTCACGTGCGCGTCCCGCCGCAAACTGCCATATCCTTCCATCTATCGCCGCCCTGATTTCCGCCAGGAAGCGATGGGCAGTGTGCAGCGAATCGCGGTAGTACATATTCCGTAACTTCCTCTCCGTCGCTTTTGACGCCGCCAAAGCGGCACCCGACGCAGTCTGAGCGTTAGCGGCGGTTCGCCTTGCGTCGGCTACTTGCCAAAACGCAATGACGATTCCCCAAATGCTTGCCATTGAGCCAAGAAGCCCGACCTTGCTCATCGCCGATTCGTGACTTGACCATGCCCAATAGGCGATCGCCATCGTCAAAAGGATCGGAAGAGCCAGCCACCAAACTGTTTTCATCGTGAAAATGCTGCCTTAGCTGACAGGCTCGGTCTTCATCCGAGCAATCTCGTCAACCAATATTATAACATTACTTGGCTGCCTCGAAAACATGGCGGAAGGCCGCTACTGGCGCCGGGATCCGCCGCCGAGGCGTCATATCCAGCAACGTGTCTCGCCCATCTGTTCGTCGATCGCTTCGGCCAGCATTTCCAGTTCCCGGTGAACCAGTACAAGCCTTTCACCAAAGAGCTGGGCAACCTGGGAAGGCCAACCTCCTTTTTTGCCACGATGCAAGGCCATTTAGCGCCGCCACCGCAGCCATCGTCGGGCAAGGCTGTTAAGAAAAGGTGTTAGACGCGTGTGTTGGCAACCCTCGGCGATGCGCGTAAGCGCCTCGGCTAGCGTTGACTGGCAACGAATGGCGCCGGCCAAGGACGAAAGCGAAAGACCGTGCCTCATGAGCAGAGTCAGTTCGCCGATCATCTCGCCGGCCTGCGCGGCGACAATCGTGCCGCCCACAACTCGACCGCTGCCGCGGCGCGTGTGGACCATGACCAAACCTTGCTCCTCGCTATCGACCAAGGCACGATCGACCTCGCTCAACTCGACATGGTGCGTGTCGATGGCAATATCGCGATCGGCCGCTTGACTGGCGGTCAGCCCCACTTGGGCGATCTGCGGATCGGTATGGGTGCAACGCGGCACGATGAGCTTGCTCAAACGCCGGCGGTTGAAAAACAAGGCATTTTGCAGACAAAGCCGCGCCATGGCCTCGGCCGCTTGCCCACACCTTTGCGCAGCACAAACATCGCCGGCCGCGTAGATCGCCCGATTGCTGGTGCGCAGATAGTCATCGACCTCGACACCGTTAGCTGAAAAGCCAACGCCGGCGGCCTCCAGGCCAAGCTCTTCCAAGTTCGGCCGGCGCCCCACCGCGGCCAGCACCGCGTCGGCGAGCAGCTTTTTCTTTTCGCCGCGGCGACCGATGACCAAACCTTTGGCATCGCCAACTCTTTCAGCGGCCTCGGTGCTCCAGCCCAGGTGCACATGGATGCCCTCGCGTTCAAACTGCGCGTGCAACAGCCGAGAGACATCAGGCTCTTCTTTATTGAGCAGCCGTTCGCCGCGATGCACGAGATGCACTTCACTGCCCAAGCGGCGAAACGCCTGCGCCAGCTCGCAGCCTATCGGCCCGCCGCCAATCACGAGCAAACGCCGCGGCAGTTCGCTCAACGCGAAAATGGTTTCGGTCGTCAGGCAATCGATGCTCTCGATGCCCGGCACGTCGGGCAACACCGGCCGGCCGCCGCTGGCGATCAC
The DNA here is from genome assembly GCA_036379555.1 of Pirellulales bacterium. Lineage (GTDB taxonomy): Bacteria > Planctomycetota > Planctomycetia > Pirellulales > JAICIG01 > DASSFG01. Next base: position 13,257 of record DASVGM010000565.1, read on the forward strand.
GGCGCGGCGAAAGGTCAATTCGCGGCCGGCGACTTCGATGCGATCGCGCGCGGTGAAGCGAGCCTGCCCAAAATAGACGTCGACGCCGGCCGCCGTCAATCGCTCGGCGCTGTCGCGACGCTCCAGGTCAGCGCGCAATTGCCGCAGTCGGCCCATGATCGCGGCGAAGTCGCTTTGCACCGATCCGGTCAGCCGAAAGCCAAACTCATCGCCCAACGACGTGCGATAGACCGCGCGTGCCGCCGCGAGAAAGGCTTTGTTGAGGACGCTGCCATAATGCCGGCGGTTTCCGCCCAGCGAAGCGCGCTCGCTGAGGGCCGGGCGTCCACCCAGTTCGGCCGTGCCCAAGGCCGAAACAAGTCCGGCCGTGCCGCCGCCAATCGCCACCAGGTTATAGCGGCCGTGCGGTACAGGGTTTTGCCAGTCGGGTGGATGTGCCTCGTCCAACAGCGACGGATCGTGTTCTTCGGGCGGTGGAAGCTGCATGGTTGCTAGTATCGTCTTGTCGAGCGACATGGCAAGTGGTATCGTCTGGGCGTATGCCTGAACCAACCTCGCCCGAACCTTTCGCCGAACGTCTTACCGCCGCCGTGCGCGAAAAGCGCAACCCGGCGGTCGTGGGGCTTGACCCGCGCTGGGAGCAGCTTCCACCGCCGTTGATCGAGGGGATTGTGGGCGATGACCGCGCCGCCAAGGCCAAGGTGTACGCTCGCTTCTGCACGGAAATCATCGACGTGGTGGCGCCGCTCGTTCCGGCCGTGAAACCGCAGGCGGCGTTTTTCGAGCAGCTTGGCCCGGAAGGCATGCTGGCGTTGGCCGAAGTCGTGCGCCATGCGCGCCAGCGCGGGTTGCTCGTCATTTTGGACGGCAAGCGGAACGACATCGGCAGCACGGCGACCGCCTACGCCGACGCTTACCTCGGCGACCAAAGCGCCTGGCAAGCCGACGCCTTAACGGTCAGTCCTTACCTGGGCGCCGACAGCATTCAGCCGTTTGTTGAAGTGGCGGCCAGCCGCGGGGCTGGACTATTCGTGCTGGTCAAAACCTCCAATGCCGGCGGGGGGCAGTTTCAGGATTTGTCAACCGGCGGCAAGCCGCTCTATCGCCGCGTGGCGGAGTTTGTGGAGCAGCTCGCACGCGAGACGAGCGGCGATCGGCGCTATGGAATCGTCGGCGCGGTGGTCGGCGCGACCTATCCCGATCAGCTTCACGAGTTACGGTCGGTGATGCCCAGCGCCTGGTTGCTGGTGCCCGGCTATGGCAGCCAAGGCGCGAGCGGCCGCGACGTGGCCGGCGCGTTTGACGGCGAGGGCTTGGGCGCAGTGGTGAACAACTCGCGTGGCATCATTTTCGCGTATGCGCGCCGCGGTTTTGTTGAGCGGTTCGGGCCGGGCCGCTGGCAAGAGGCGGTCGCCGCCGCCACCCAAGAGATGATCGACGAGCTGCGGGCCGAAACCAACGCCGGGCGGCTCTGAATATACCATGCGCGGCGCGAAATGAGGCTTCCTTTTGGAGTGCGGCGATTCATCGCCGCTTTCCTCCGTCGCGGAGCGACCTTTGCTTTTCGACCAAGACGGACAGTGGCAGCCGCGGTTGCCGGGCCAGCGATACGCGCGAGGCGGCAAAAGGCGGCTGAAGCCGCAAAGGAAAGCGGTGATGAATCACCGCACTCCAAGAGGCGGCCACCGATGTTGCATCCTCATTCCTGGCCGCGTGAGATATAATCTTGCCTGAGGGTGAGGACAGGAGGATGGCCTTCCCAGGCCGTCCCGTTTGGTGACGGGCTGGGAAGCCCGTCCTCCATTGCGTGCGACTCATATAATAACGCAAGGTATTTCGCTCTGACTCTGAGACAGGTGAACCATGAACGTGCGAGATCGCGTCGAACTGGTGGTTGGCGACATCACGAAGCTTGGCCTCGACGCCATTGTCAATGCGGCCAACGAGGCGATGCTCGGCGGTGGCGGCGTCGATGGCGCGATTCATCGCGCGGCTGGACCTGGACTGCTTGAAGAGTGCCGGTCAATTGGCCGTTGCCCAACGGGTGAGGCGCGCATCACCAAGGGCTACTTATTGCCGGCGAAGTTCGTAATCCACACCGTGGGGCCAATTTGGCAGGGGGGCGATTTTGGTGAAGCGGATTTGCTTGCGTCGTGTTATCGCGAATCATTGGCTCTGGCGGCGGGCCGCGGCGTGCGGACGACCGCGTTCCCGTGCATCTCGACCGGCGTCTATAGTTATCCACCGGACAAAGCTTGTGCCATCGCCGTTGAAACAACTCTCGCCTGGCTGGCGGAACATTCGCTGCCCGAACAGGTCACGTTCTGCTGTT
>DASVGM010000566.1:0-3286 GCA_036379555.1 Pirellulales bacterium
CGATCCTTCGCATCAGCTCCAATTTTCAGATGTACGATCTTGCCTTGAGACTTGGCCGCTGAAATAACTGCTCGGCGCTAGCCCGCATAGCGCACGGCCCCCGGAGAACGCGTGACAGTGTGTGTAGCGGAATTCGTAAGAATTCTGGCCGTAAGCTAATGCGACGGCCCGACTTCTCACGAAGTCGGCTACGCGCCGGTGCGCAAAGCGGGCTAGGCGCCCTGCTGCGCGCCGCGCAGCTTCTCCTGCGCGGCAAGTTCGCGTTCGATCCATGCTTCCAGCTCTTCCCAATCGACCGGCGGCAGGCGGTCGAGATCGGGCCGCAACTTGGCGGCGTCGCGGATGTAAACATGATGAATTTCGTCGAGCCGCTTGGGCGTGTTCCAATGAATCAGAATCCGCACGCAACGGGCCAACGAGCCTGGCACGCTGATCTCGTGCGTGCATAAAAGCGGCACGTCCAGCCAACCAAGCTGCCGCGCGGCCAAGGCCGGAAACTCGGCGTTCAAATCCTGCGTGGTCGTGAAGACCGCGCTGGCCACGTCCTCGTGCTCGATTTCATTCTGGCGGATCATCAGCGCCAAAAGTTGCCGGGTGGCCTTTAGCAACTCGTCGCGCGTGTTATGATCGACGGTCGTGGCGCCGCGCACCCCTCGACAGCGAACCGGCCTTTCATCGCTCATTCCAATAAACCTTGATGTTGTGCGATTGCCGCCCCACCGCCACGATGTCGTTACGACCGTCGCCGTTGAAGTCGGCCACGGTGAGGTCTTCAATGTTGATCCCGCCAGGGTCGATGACATGCCGACGCCATTCTCCGCCGGCCGCCGGGTCGTAAATGCGCAGGCCGCAACGGCCGGCGCCGCTTTTGTCATCACGCACGCCGATGACCAACTCCTCGTCGTCATCGTCGTCCAGATTGGCGCACCAGACGGCGTGCCCCCATTTCAAATCGTCGTCGAGCACCTGCCGCCGCCATAACTGCGCATCGTCGGCCGGCCGCGTGTAAACAACCACCTGGTAACCATGCCACGGCTCGATGGTGGCGATGTAATCGCCGCCGTCGGCGAACCGGCCGTGTTTGATCTCGCTCGCCCCACGCGATTCCCGATTGTCTTGATTGCCCGCCCCGATGCGCCGGCTCTTCCAGGCGCCGCCAGCGTCTTGCGTGAGCAGCGTGACGCCCTCAAAACTGGCGACGAGAAGATCGACGCGGCCGTCGCGGTCGAGATCGGTCGGCCAAAAGTTATGGGCCACATGCAACTCTTCACTGATGACCTTGGCTTGCCAAGGCCCTTTGACCGGGTCCGCCGGAATGCTATAGGCCAGCAGCCGCATCGGCGCTTCCATAAAGAGCGGCTTGGTGCTGTTGCGCCCAAAAAGCGGAGCGACCACCAGCTCGCTACGGCCATCGCCGTCCAGATCGACCCAACGCATGCGGTGCGTTGTCGGCTCCTCGCCAATCGCATGCACCTGCCATCGCCCGGCGGCCGCACCGCCGCGAGAAATCCACTGGATCGTGCCGCCGGTGCGCGTATCCGCGGGCCGCCAATCGGCGCCCAGGGCGAAATCCAATTGCCCGTCGCCGTCAATGTCATACGGCGCGAGGCAAACATTATCGCGCTTGGTTTGATCCTGAATCAGCGTATGCACCCGCCAAGACGGATTTTCAAACCAGATGACGCGGTTGGTGTCCACCACCACGATATCCGGGCGTTTGTCGGCGTTCATGTCGACCACCGTCACCGCGTAGCCCACTTCGAGCCGCTCCGGGATCTCTTGGGCACGGAGCTTGAGTTCAGCGGCGCTTATTGGCAACGCCACGCCGAATAAGAGGCAGAAAGACAAGGAGACAAGGAGACAAGGAGACAAGGGGAATTGCTTCATCACGGTCCGATCGCGTAAAGGGCCTCAAAGGTGCGAATATAGATGCGTCCGTTCGAGATGGCGGGCGAGGAGGAAATCGGTTCCTGCATGTCGTTCGACGCCAGAATCTCAAACTCCGGACCAGCCTTGACCACGGTGATTACTCCGCCGCGAGCCGTCAAGTAAATCTTGCCATCGGCGTAGACCGGCGAGGCGCGATAGCGGTCGGAATATGCCCGTTCGGCATACAGTTCCTTGCCGCTGGCCGCGTCCAGGCAGATGAGCACGCCATTTTCGCGGCAAAGATACACCAGATTGTCAACGACCAGCGGCGAAGGCACGTCGGGCGTGTTTTGCGGCCGCACCCAACGATGGCCTTTTTGCGAATCGGAAATGTCGCCTTCCGCGTCGGGCCGCAGGCCCAGCACCGGCCCGTTTTTGGCCGAAGGCACGACAATCAAGCCGGGCGCCGCCACGGGCGAGGCGACGAAGCGCAGCGTCTCGTTGTACGAGCCTTTGGGGTTTAAGCCGCCGCACCGCCACAATTCATGGCCGTCTTGCAAGCTGTGCGCGACGACATAATCGCAGCCATGCGTCAATAAAAACGACCGTTGGTCGTCGCGATAAATCACCGGCGAGGCGTAAGAGTGTTCGCATTCGGCGCGCGCGTCGCTCGGGCGTTTTTGACGCCATATATCTTTGCCGGTTTGTTTGTCGAGGGCCACCACCAGCGCGCCGCCGCTGTGCAACAACTGCATGTACAGCCGGTCGCCGTCGAGCACGGGCGTGCTGGTCATGCCGAACTGAATCTTGAAGGGACCGTAGCGTTTTTGCAGGTTTTCTTTCCAGACCTCGGAGCCGGCGAAGGTATAACAGGCCAAGACGCCGTCGCCGAAGAAGGTCCAGACGTATTTGCCATCGGTGACGGGCGAAGGCGAGGCCGAGTTGCCCTCGTCGCCGCGCACCGTGCGGTCGCCGCTGGTCACCTTCTTCCGCCAGCGCTCTTGGCCGTCGCCGCCGACACACAGCAGGAGCAAATCGCCGCTGGGCGTGGCGCTGGTGACAAAGATCGAATCACCCCACACCACCGGCGTGGCGCCGGCCGGTCCCGGCATGGCCAGCCGCCAGGCGACATGCTCGGTATTGCTCCATGCGACCGGCAAATTCGTTTCATGGCTGATGCCATCGTTGGCCGGCCCGCGCCACTGCGGCCAGTCTTCGGCGCGCGTGGCACTGGTGACAAGAATACAGGAAACGACAAGCAATAATCGCAAGGCGGCGCTCCTCGAAGGCGAAATCTTGGCAAAACGGTTTGCTCTAATTTCGCCGATGCCGCGGCGCAGGTCAAGAAGCGGCGGCGCGAAGTCGCGCCGCCGCTTGGGTGTCCATGCTATCGCGAGACGCGCAGCTTGGGCAGGCT
>DASVGM010000567.1:0-3219 GCA_036379555.1 Pirellulales bacterium
GTGCAGTATATCTGGTTGGCCTAAGATGGCGGGTGGCAGGCAATGCGGTGGGGCGGTTGTTTTCATCGTTGTGCGCCTGGTGGTGCTTTAGGTGGTTGTGCCTTTACAGTATAGTCGCAAACGTAGTGGTAATCGTTGTGAGCGAGGTTCGTCAACCAAGCTAATTGGCGCACTTGCCAGGCTTGCATTCTTTCCATCCTGGTGGATAATACACGCTGGTCCAAAAGCGGGGAAAGCTGTTTGATGCCGATCTGGCCTCGGAGCAAATGCGATGCGCGAAGAAACCGGACAAACGATGGACTGCTCGCCGCCGTCGAAGGCGGCGCAGTCGCGGCAAGAATTCATCGAAGCTTGGCAACAAGTCCTGGGCGCCGGCGGCGAACCGCCCAGCGTCGAGCGCCTGCTGGACGCGTTCGATGAGCCGCCCAGCATCGAGTTTCGCCAGGATCTCGAATCGCTCGACGCGCTGTTCCGCGAGCGATGGAACCGCGGCGATGGGTCAATGCCGCCCGCCGCGGTTGGCGCCACCATGAATTTCACGCCCGATCGAACCGTCGATCGTGCCACCGCCGGAAAAGCGGAATCAACCTTGTCTGATCCTGTGTCGGCAATCGCTCAGGGCCAAGAGAACGGCAGCGGCGAGGTTTTGGAGCGAACAGGCGAGACGACCGCGGCGGAGTTGGCCAACGCACTGGATAACGGCGTGGGCGTTGATGCCAATACCAACACGTTGACGTTCAAACCCACCCCGCCGTCCGCTGCGACGGACGCCACTGGCATTTTTCGGCCGGGCGAACCTTCGGCGCCTGGCGGCACCAACGCCGAAACACGCGCCTTCTTCGCTGATGACACTCCCGATGCCCGCCGGGCCGCGCGCAAGGCGCCCGTGCCGCTGCCGGACAAAGTGGCCGGCTATGAGATTCTGGGCGTCTTGGGGCGCGGCGGCATGGGTGTTGTCTATAAGGCCCGGCAGCCGGGCCTCAAGCGGTTGGTCGCGCTAAAGATGATTCTGGCCGGCGGTCATGCCAGCAGTGAAGACTTGGCCCGCTTCCGCAGCGAAGCGGAAGCAGTCGCGCTCTTGCAGCACCCCAACATCGTTCAGGTGTATGAAATTGGCGAAGAGGACGGTCGCCCGTACTTCTCTTTGGAATATGTCGAAGGCAGTAGCCTGGTGCAAAAGCTGGAGGGCAAACCCCAGGCTCCGCGGCAGGCGGCCGAGATGATTCATGTGTTGGCCAAGGCGATGGCGGCGGCTCATGCGCGCGGTATCGTGCATCGCGATCTGAAGCCGGCCAACATCCTGGTCAGCCGCGAAGGCGTGCTCAAGATCACGGACTTTGGCTTGGCCAAGCGGTTGGAAGACGAGGACGGCGGCCAGACGCGTTCCGGCTCGATCTTGGGCACGCCCGATTATATGTCGCCCGAACAAGCGTCGGGCCGCATCCGCGAAGTCGGCCCGGCGTCGGATGTTTACGCCCTGGGCGCCATGCTCTATGAGATGCTCGCCGGCCGCGTGCCGCTACGGGGCGCCAGCGTGCTTGACACTTTGCGGCAGGTGGTGAGCAAAGAACCCGTCGCGCCGACACAGCTCGACCCCAAAGTGCCGCGTGATTTGGAAACCATCTCCTTGAAATGCCTGCACAAGGACGCGGCCAAGCGGTATGCGCGCGTAGACGACCTCGCGGAAGACCTGCGGCGCTATTTGGCCGGCGAGCCGATTTTGGCGCGGCCGGTTTCCAGGGCGGAACGCGCGTGGCGTTGGTGCCGGCGCAATCCGCGCGTGGCGACGCTCAGCGGCGTGGTGGCGCTCATGGTCTTGGCCTGGGGCGTCAGCGCGTCGGCCGTGGCTATGAAGTTCAAGCAGAAAAACGAGCAGATCGCCACCGCGCTCGACGTCGCCAAAGCCAACGAAGAGAAAGCCAACGAGAACGAACGGCTGGCCCGTCTGCAAGAAACCGAGGCCAAGCACCAGGCCACGATCGCCAAAGAGCAGGCCGTGCAGGCCGACAAGAACGCCAATCTGGCCGTGGCCAGCGCCGACGCCGCCAAAGACCAGCATCGCAAGGCGGCCGACCTACTCATCGACCTGGGCAAGCATCTCGAACAACGCTTGCAAGGCAGGCGCAGCCTGGCCGAAAAGCCCGAACTGCGCGGCTTGCAGACAGAATTGTTGGGCATGGTCCAAGCCTCGATGACCGAGCTGGCCAAACAGCTTGAAGCGAGCAACGTCACCAGCTTCGCCATGACGCACACCTGCTTCAATCTGGGTGAATTGCTCTTCCGGTTTGGTCATGGCGAGGAGGCAATGCGGCAGTTTCGTTACGGTTACAAGCTGGTCAAGCAGGTCGCCGAGAGCCAACCTGAAAGCGATTTGGCACGGGCCAACCTGGCCATGATGCTGATGCAAATGGGCAAGATGGAGTTGGAACTGAATGACGACGCCGCCACGGCCCGCCGGCATTTTGTGGAGGCGCACGACCTCTACCAGGCCATTGCCGATAAGCCGCAAAACAATGGCAATTACACGGAAGTCGACCATCATCGGATGCTGTCGTTTTATGATTTGTCCACGGGCATCGCCGATTTGCACTTGGGCCGGCCGGCCGTGGCCCAGACCAACTTCAACGCGGCGCTGGCGCACCGCGAGGCCTGGGTGCAGGCTCAGCCGAACAACATCTCGGCACGCAGCTACCTGGCCGAGGCACAATATTATTTGGGCGTCGCCGGTTGGCACCTGAACGACCTGGAAGCGATGCAAGATCACTTTCGCAAGGCTTTGAGCGTTTGCCATGACCTGGCCGCGAAATTCCCGGCCGATTTCAGTTTTCAGCTTGACCTGGCGCAGACCTATGGCGACTACTCCGACGCCAAACTGCGCCTGGGCAAGGCCGAAGAAGCCCGCGCGGTGGTGGCCAAGTCGCTGGAGTTTTTGCAGGCGGTGTTGGCGCACGATCCCGATTTTGTATCGCGGCAGGCGCTTTTGGCGCAAACCTACGAGCGGCAGGCGATCATCGCGCGGCGACTCAACGAACCGGACGAAGCCCGGCGCTTGTTTAACGAGGCGCGCGTCATTCGCGGCGACCTGGAAGTGGTCGACGCCAACAATCAAGCGTGGAAGATGGCGGCGGCGGTCGTTCAGGCGCATTGCGGCGAGCACGAAGCGGCCGCCCAGAAAGCCCAAGAGGTCGTCGACCGCTCGCCCGACAACATCGGCTTGCT
>DASVGM010000568.1:0-5218 GCA_036379555.1 Pirellulales bacterium
CCCGCGGGGCGGACGGCACGCCGGTCTACGTCCGCCAGCTCGGCACCGTGCAGGCGGGGCCGGGGTTCCGCCGCTCGGCCCTGGAGAAGGACGGCCGGGAGGTGGTCGGCGGCGTGGTGCTGATGCGCTACGGCGAAAACCCGCTGGAAGTGACGCGCCGCCTCCGGGCGAAAATCAGCGAGCTATCGACCGGCCTGCCGCCGGGCGTGCGCATCGTCGCCGGTTACGACCGCACGCCGCTCATCACCGGCGCCGTCCACACAGTCACGTCCGCCCTGGTGGAAGCTATCGTCACCGCCAGCCTGTGCGTGTTGCTCGTGTTGTTGCATTTTCGCAGTTCGCTGGTGATTGTCGTCACGCTGCCGCTGGCCGCGCTGACGCCGTTTATCGCTCTTTGGCTCTTGCGGCAATCGGGCATCGCCGACGTGCAAACCAACATCATGTCGCTGGCCGGCATTGTGGTGTCGATCGGCGTGCTGGTTGATTCTTCGATCGTGATGGCCGAAAACGCCATGCACACGCTGCACGGCCATTTTGGCGATCGTCCGGTTCGCGGCGACGTGCGGCGACTGATCTTACCGGCCTGCCGCCTGGTGGGCCGGCCGATATTCTTTTCCGTCGCGATCATGCTCATCAGCTTTCTGCCGGTGTTTTGCCTGGGCGGCATTCAGGGCAAAATGTTTCGGCCGCTGGCGCTCACCAAGTCGCTGGCCATGCTGGCGGCGGCGGTGCTTTCCATCACGCTGGTGCCCGCGCTGGCGACGATCTTCATTCGCGGCCGTCTGCGCGACGAACGCCAAAGTTGGCTGGTGCGCAGCTTCGCCGATGTCTATCGCCCGGTGCTCGATTATTGCCTCGAGCATCCGCTGCCGTTGGCTTGGGTGCTGGCGGCGACGTTTTTGGCCGCCTGCGCCCCGCTGGGAAATGAGGGGCTGTTGCTGGCGGTTTTATTCACGTTTATTCTGCTCACCGGCGCGCTGTCTCGCACCTGGCGCGCGACGCTCGGTTGCCTGCTCAGCCTGACGATGATCGCCTTAGCGGCCGAGGCGAGCATGCGCCCGCTGCTGTGGCAAAAAATGCCGCCGCTCGACGAGGGCCTGGTGATGGACATGCCCATCACCGTGCCGCGCGCGTCGATCACCCAGGCCGCCGACGACCTCAAAGCCCGCGACATGCTGTTGTGCCGCTTTCCCGAAGTGGCGATGGTCATGGGCAAGGCGGGCCGAGCCGAAACCCCCACCGATCCCGCGCCGCTGGACATGATCGAAACGATGGTGGAATTTCGGCCGCGCGAGCGTTGGCCCAAGCGCAAGTTGCACGAGGGCGACGCTCGTAGGCAGACCGTGGCGGTGCTGGCCGAGTTGGTCGAGCGGAACCTTGTCAAACCGCCGGCCGACGCCGACCGCGCCGCGCACATCGACGCATCGACGGCCGGGGCGCTGGTTCGCTTCGATGGCTCAATGCGCGAGTTCGCCTTTCACCGCAACAGCCAATTTGAAGACTCCTTGCGTGAAAAGCTGGCGCGATGGCTGGCCGAAAGCCTGTTGGTGCGACTTGAGCGGCAAGGCGCTTTGGCCCGTTCGCCCAGCGCCGTTGAACAAGCGCAGATCGCCCAAGAACTGCTGTCACATGCCGACCACCATCTTGCCGTGTCGCCCGAATTGGAGGACGTGACGCGATTGGCTCGTCACGCCGGTCACAAGCTGGTTGCCCTCGACCTGCTGAAGCCCGATCGTTCGTTATTCGATGACCGGCCGCCCTATTGGCAACGGGCCGCCGACGCCGTGGGCGACCTTTTAGGCAAGACGCCGCCGACTTTTTTCACACGGTTGGCCGCCGACGTGCGCTCCAAGTACGATGCCGAGTGGCGTCGGTACGTCGGTGAGTTGAACGTCGAACTTTTCAGCCGCGGCACGGAGAGTTATACGCGGTTGGCGATCGAAGAGTTGCTGGCGCGCGTCGAACCCCGCGACGAGAAACTCTCGAGCTATCTGGCGCAGGTGCGCCGATTTCGCGCGCGGCCGCCGCCGGCGCATCACCATCATCGGCTGGCCATGCACTCGATGACCGCGCCGCCGCCCGACGTCGCGCCGCAGCCGCAGTTGAAGGAGTTGCAAGAACGGCTTGCCGCGCGCATGCAATGGCGCGCTTTGCTCTGGCGCTCGCGGCCTCAAGAGCTGGCCGAGGCCGGCGGCGAGCTCGACCGCGCTTTGCAAATGCCCGGCTGGGCGAATGTTTGGACGCGGCCGATTCAAAACCGCGTCGATATGCTGTTCAGCGGCGTCAATACCGACATTGGCGTGCGCGTTCTTGGCCGCCGCTCGCGGGATGTGGCCGGCGCGGCCGCGGAGATTGCCGCCGTGCTCAAAGAGGTGCCCGGCGCGGAGTACGTCATGGCTGAGGAAGCGCGCGGCAAAGGCTATTTGGAGATTCAGGTCGATCGCGACAAGGCGGCCCAAATCGGTGTGAGCCTCGGCGAAGTCAACGAAGTCATTGAGACGGCTCTGGGCGGAACCATCGCCACCCATACATTGGAAGGCCGCGAGCGTCATGCCGTGCGAGTCATCTTTCCCGGCAATTGGCGCGAAGATGAAGAAGCGGTGCGAGGGCTGCCGCTGGGCGTACACGCCAAGGGCGCGATCGAGTCCGACGCTCTCACGCCTTCAACCATTCCGCTGGCGGAGGTTGCGGACATTCGCATCACGCAAGGGCCGGCTTCGATCAAGAGCGAGAACGGGCTGTTGCGCAACTACGTGCGGCTCAACGTGCGCGGCCGCAGCGCCACTGACTTTATCGCCGCAGCGCGGCGCGCCATCGCCGAGCGCGTGACTCTGCCGCCGGGCGTCTACATTGAATGGACCGGACAATTCGAGCACGACGAACGCGCCAAACGCACGCTGCTTTTGGTGTTGCCGTTGGTGCTCGGCTCGATCGTGTTGATTCTCTATTGGACCTATCGCGATCTGGCCGACGCCTTGCTGATGCTGCTTGCGGTGCCGGGCGCGTTGGCCGGCGGGGTACTCTTTCAATGGTTGCTGGGCTACGATTTTTCGATCACGGTGTTGGTGGGCTACATCGCCTGTTTTGGCATGGCCACATCGACCGGCATTATCATGCTGGTTTACCTGCGCGAAGCGGTCGCCAAGCGTGGCGGCCTCGGCCTTATGAGTCGGGCGGAACTTCGCGAGGCGGTGATGGAGGGCGCAGTGCATCGTTTGCGACCGAAGTTGCTCACCGAGGGGACGACGATCCTCGGCTTGGCGCCGATGCTTTGGGCCACGGGCGCGGGCGCCGAGGTCATCAAGCCGATGGCCGCCCCAGTGTTGGGGGGCATCTTGGTGGCGGACGAAGTCATCGACTTGCTGTTACCCGTCATGTTTTATTGGGTCCGCCGTTGGCGGATGAAAAGGGAGCGTTCGTTACAGGCATTCATTCCATCAGGAGCTCATCATGCACAAACCAAATAACCTCTATCTGCTTGCCATGTTCATCGTTTGCCACGGCTGCCGTCAGGCGGACGTGAAGGATTACGTTCCCGCCGATGAAGCGGCCAAGCAGGCTTTGACCAGCGCGCTCGACGCTTGGAAGTCGGGCAAAACGCCCGACCAGATTGGCGCCTCGAAGCCGGCGATCAACGCCCAAGACCAGCGTTGGACCGCCGGCAAGAAGCTGACGGCTTACGAGATACTTTCGGCGACGACCGGTGAGGACAACCACCGGCGGTATACTGTCAAGGTGACGTTGGAAGGCGCCGCGCCCCAAGACGCGACTTACGTCGTGTTTGGAAAAGATCCGCTTTGGGTCGTGAGTGGTGAGAGCTACGAAAAGATGTCGGGAATGTAACCATCTTGGAGTGCGGTGATTCATCACCGCTTTCCGTTGCGGCGGAGCCGCCTTCTCGCCGCCGAACGCTCCGCGCCGACGCCATGAACCCGGCGGCTTGCATAAGGGCGGTTATGCGTGATAGGATAGGTTGGTTATCCGGCTTGCGATACACGGCGCTCGCGTTGCCGTTGATTGTAAGGTGAACCAGATCGTTGCTTCGTCCAGAAAGGCGATTGTCATGCGTATTCGCTGTCGGAAGGCGTTTACTTTGGTTGAGCTGTTGGTGGTGATCGCCATTATCGGCATCCTCATCGCCCTCTTGTTGCCGGCGGTGCAGGCGGCTCGAGAAGCGGCCCGCCGCAGCCAATGCACCAACAACCTGAAACAACTCGGCGTGGCCGTGCAGAATTATCATGATGCGACGCAGGCGTTTCCGCCGCTGGCCACGGGGCCGCTGAATTCCGGCTCGACCGATCCAAAAAACAAATACCACGGCCAATTGAGCTATCTCGTCTTGCTCACGCCCTATATGGAGCAAGCGACGATCTACAACCAGATCAATTGGACCGGCGGGATTCCGCCCGGCGGCGCCGCGAGCTTCATGCAGCCCTGGAACACGGGCTACCAACCCTGGTTCAACGAGATTCCCAGCTTGATTTGCCCGTCGGACGTCGCCTGCCCCGTCGCTACTTCAAACGCTTTCAACGGCGTCAAGTACTCGATGGGGCACAATAACTACAAGGCCTGCATGGGCACCACCGTCAACAACAACCAATGGTATGCGACGAATGGCGTATTTCAGTGCGATGGCAATGGCACGGTGGCGCTGCGCAGCGTCACCGATGGCACAAGCCATACGCTGCTCGTTGGCGAGCGGTGTGAGGGTAAGGCGAACGACCGCTATGAGTTGAAGAGCGGCATCGCCATGTTTGGCGGCTTGCACGGCATGTCGGCGATGTCGGGCCAATATAACACGGGCTTTGTGGTTTGCATGGCCACGGCCGGGCCAGACAACGTCCATTACAACCCGACTCAAGCCGTCGAAAAAAACGGCAGTTGGTACGCCGGCGAACGCTGGTGCGACGGTGCGGCCTATTATTCCGGGTTTACCGCGATTATTCCGCCAAATGGCCCCAGTTGCCTCAGTAGCACCACCAACGACCGGCATCCGGGAATTTTCACGTTGGGCAGCCGACACCCCACAGGCGCGCTCGTTTGCATGGTCGACGGGCACGTGCAGTTTTTGACCGACAACGTGGACTTGATGGCACTGCAAGCCTTGGGCACCAGGGCGGGCGGCGAAGCCATCGACTCCGTGGCGGCACCCTAAATAGCCTTGCGCGATCGTGGAAAAAGGAGGATGGCCTTCCGCTGTGTTGTGGTCTGCTTTGGC
>DASVGM010000569.1:0-4001 GCA_036379555.1 Pirellulales bacterium
AGTTCTGAGACGGGCACATCATCCACGAGGTGTCGTTTCAGGATTGCCACCTTCTCGGTCGGCATGTAGTGCTTGCGTGCTTTTCGCATTGGTTTTGCTCCCATTCGTGGGTTAAGCTAACCATAGCACAGGAAAACTCACATTTCGGCTGACGCAAAACAGCCGCCAGGCACGGGCCGACATCACGCGGAGCGTGATGGCTACGGTACGACGAACCACAACGCCTGGCGGGAGGCTGTACGGCGCTTGAAGTAGAGCGTACAGTAGTCCTCACGCTCCGCGTGAGGGAACCCAGCATGAACGTCGAACAACCAAGTGAGCCATTGCTGCCGTTTCGTCTCTTTGATGACGAAGCCGATGTCACCATCGTCGAGCGAAGGCTGCCACATTGGTCGCAGCCGGGCACCGTGGCATTCATCACCTGGCGGACGCTTGACTCCATGCCGGCCACGGTTCTCAGGCAGTGGTTCGCCGACCGCGACCGCTGGCTGCGCACCCACGCAATCGATCCGGCCCGGTCGAATTGGCGCGAAAAACTTGATGAACTCGATCGGCGACTGGTCAGCGCGTTCTTAGAAACATTTTGGAACCGCTGGCACGATGCGCTTGACGACTGCCACGGAGCATGTGTGCTCCGAGCACCCGAACTGGCCGAAATCGTCGACACGAGTTTGCGACACTTTGACAACGACCGCTATCTCATGCTCGACTTCGTCGTGATGCCAAACCACGTACATTTGCTGGCGGCATTCCCCGATGAAAAGGCGATGCTGAGCCAGTGCGAGTCGTGGAAGCACTACATGGCGACCCAAATCAACCGGCGGCTAAAGCAACGTGGGCGCTTTTGGCAGCAAGACGGGTTCGACCATCTCGTGCGGAATGAAGAGCAGTTCGCGTTTCTGCGGCGATACATTGAGGAGAACCCGCGAAAGGCGCGCCTTCGTGACGGCGAGTTCAAGTATTATTCGCGGCCGTTATGAAAAGTTCGCGGAACGAGAAACGTGATGATTCCGTTTTGCACCCTCCAGTAAAGGCGTCAAGGCATGGCCGCCAGGCACGGCTGGCATCACGCGGAGCGTGATGGCTACGGTACGAACACGGCCCAGACCCGCTCGAAACGCCGCCGACTCTCCCCAAAGCGGCCGTTCAAGCTGCCCCGTCGGCTCGTTGTTGAGCGGCGATGAATCGCCGCACTCCAAGAGACGCTACTTGGGCCGTGCCGGGCGGCCGAACTCCGCCAGACAGGCCTGCATGGCGCATTGGGCGCTGGTCAAGGCTTCGTGCGCGCGTCGGGTGTGGTCGTTCGCGCCGCAGGCCCAGGCGGCGTTTTCGACCTCCCGGAAGAGCCGCTCGTAGCCGGCCGTGAAGCGCTGGCACGCGCGGCGCAATTCGCGCGCGCGTAGCGCCGGCTGCGCGTCGTCGTCCAGCGGCGGCCCGGCAAGCTGCTTGGCCGCTTGCCGCACCGTGCGGGCATCGCCGGAACGTACCCGCGCCACCGCCTCACACTGCCGCTCTTTGGGTAAGTCCAGAACGCTCGTCGCGTCCGAAACCGTCACCTTCCCCTCTCGAACCGCCTCCACCAGTTGCTCGTCGCCCTCCTCCACAACACGCGTGGCGGCCGCCACCAGACGCGCCGAAACATTCAGCGCCGCGGCCGCCTTGACGTTCGACCGCTCCGGGCGGTGCAAATTTGCACCGCCCGATAAAACGCGGGGTTTTTGCTCATCTACTAACCCATTAGAGTTGGTTTTGAGACGTCCTCCGAAACGAGTGGCATGCTCGCGTTCGGAGGCCTCTTGTTTGAACAGTTCTTTCGCGCGAACCGCGATCAGCGAACGCTCGCTTTCGTCCAAATGGCGGCGGTGCAGGTTCAACGACAGCACCAGCGCGAGCGGCGAACCTTCGCCCTGCCACTCGACAAAACGCGGGGCGACGTTCGCCAATTCGCAGGCGTGCAGGCGGTTGCGGCCGTCGAGAAGCAGCCCCTCGTGGAGCAAAATCGGCTCGCGCAGGCCGTTTTTAGCGATGTCGTCGACCAACAGCGACAATTCGTCCCCCTGCAGCAGCGGAAACAACGCCGCCGCCGGATGCACGCCGGTGACACAAACCGGCCGGCCAGGAGGAGATTGCGGAATCAGTGAAACAGCCGAGGAAATTGTGGTTGGTGTGGGCATGGGAATTGGGAATTGGGGGTTGGGAATTGGGGGTTGGGGGTATCGTGGGGCGGCCCGCCCCGCCGCCGCTCAAAGCCTCACCCAGGAAATATCACAATGATCGGTACATGCGACCAAGTATACGTATGATTCCTTTTGATTGCAATCAATAAGTGGAAACACGACGACATGCCAAGCCAACCGCGCGGTACAACGCGGGAAGACGCGTCGCCGAAGGCGGCGCGCATGGAAACACGCCAAGCCACTTGGCACGTAGAACGTGGGAAGTGGGGCGGCGGGCGAAATGCAAATTGCAATCAACGCACTTTCACAGATGCTTGCCCATCGTTCTCCGCGGAGCCGCCCCAGGGAGAAACCAAAGAAACCAAAGAAACCAAAGAAGCCACGGATAAACACGGATAAAGGCAGATAAAGGCGGCTAATGCCTATGACCCTGCGACGATTTCGCAGGTCGCGCGCCTGCTTTCTCTTCATCCGTGTTTGATCGGTGTTTCATCCGGGGCTGCTGCTGGCTAGTTCGATGTTTAGAAAGTTCGCTTTGCTGGGCGGCCGACTACGGGTTGCCGTAGTTGGAAGCGCGTCTACGTTTGCGGACGGCGTTGGAGAGGCGTCGCGTTGCTCGACGCAACCCAGTTGGCGGCAAGCAATTCGCACTTTGGTCGCGCTGAAGCGGAAGCTTGTTTTTCGCAAGCCACTCCGGCGGTGGCGCCGCGGGAGCCTATGTCAGAACGGATTCGACGCTTGTAATAAGTGCGTCGTCCGTCGTAAATTCATGGTGGACAATGCCCAACCTACGGGTCTTTATGAACGCAAATAACTTAAACCGCTCGAACGTACTCGACGATCAAATCACTCGCACGTCGCAAGCAACCGCCGCTGGGGCCGCGCGTCTGGCGGCGACGGCGCTCGCCGCGCTGCTTATGTCTGCCACAACGCGGGGCGAAGAAACATTGCCGCGCGTGCCGCCGTTGGAACCGGCCGCAGCCCTGCGCAGCTTCGAGACACTGCCGGGCTTTGAAATGCAACTGCTCGCGGCCGAACCGCTGGTGACCGATCCCGTGGCCATCGCCTACGACGAAAACGGCCTGGCCTACGTCGCGGAAATGTCGGATTACCCTTATACCGACAAAACCACCGACAAGCCCTTTGTCGAACGCACGATGGACCGGCCGATCGGCCGCGTGCGCGTCTTGGAAGACCTCGATGGCGACGGCGACTTCGATCGCGGCACCATCTTCGCCGAACAATTCTCCTGGCCCACGGGGCTGGCCTTGTGGCAGGGCGGCGTGTTTGTCGCCGCCACGCCCGATATCTGGTATCTCAAAGACACCGACGGCGACCATCGCGCCGACGTGCGGCAAAAGGTCTTCACCGGCTTTCGCAAGTTCAACGTGCAAGCGGTGATGAACAATCTCGTTTGGGGACTGGACAATGCGATTTATGGCGCCGGCAGCAGTAACGGCGGGCAGATTCGCCCGGCCGCTGAACCGGCGGCCAAGCCCTGGCCGCTGGGCCGAAACGATTTCCGTTTCGACCCGCGCGAGCGGCATTTTGAGTTGCTGTCGGGCGGGGCGCGGTTCGGCAATACCTTCGATGATTGGGGCAATCGCTTCATCTGCAACATCCGCAACCCGGTGCAACATGTGTTGCTGCCCAGCCGCTACCTGGCCCGCAACCCTTATCTGCCGGTGGTTTCGGCGGTGCATGACGCCGCCGAAGCGGGCGACACGTTGCCGGTTTATCGCATTAGCCCGGTGGAGGCTTGGCGCGCCGTGCGCGCCGCGCGCATGGTCGCCGAAGCGAACCGCGCCACGCCACGCAGCGAGT